>DAIPZP010000190.1:1442-4046 GCA_036782155.1 Propionibacteriaceae bacterium | reverse complement strand
CGTACCGAGCCCAGACGTGGGCGTGGAGGAATGTGTCGGTGTTGCCGAGGATCTCAATATTGACGCGGCGGAAGGCTGGATCGGCCTCGGCACACGCGCGCTCAACGGCCTGACCGACGACCGCCATGGGATCGCCCATCACCACGAAGCCAGCTGGCAAGCGGGCGATCACGGTCGGGTTCTCACCCCGCAGAGCAGAGCCGATGCGGTCTTTCCGCCAGTCCGTCACTGCCGCAGACTAGCCGCTCCACATCCAGCAGGGACCATCCCCTGGGGCCGGCCAATGTGACGTCACACAAGCGGTGTGACGTCGATGAGAAGGGGCGATGAGAAGGCGTCGTGGCACTCGGCGTCAGCGCAGCCTGTACAGGACCTCGCCCGCGTTCTCGACGACCGTGATCTCGGGGTCGGCCTTCCACGCCTCGATGTCGATGCTGGCCGGGTCGAGGTAGCCGAGGTTGACCTGCTCGCACACCTCGCGGGGGATACCTGTGGCGAGGGCGACCGTGATGCGGTTGGTCTCGATGCCGGTCGCCGGGTCGTACGTCCCGGCGCCGCGGACGTGCGTCGAGTGCGCCAGTACGCCTTTTGGCACATCCTCGAACCGGTCCCACTGCTTGGTGAAGTAGTCGATGCAGTGGAACCCGATGTCGTAGATCTCGTGGTGGGTCTCCGACAGCTCGACGACATGCGGCGCGTAGATGATGACCTCGCCGCCGTCGGCCATCGCCGGCTGCGCCTTGTAGCAGCCCTTCGCCGCGGTCCAGATGTCGTCGTACCGGGTCGGCATCATCGCGAGGAACTTCGTGTACGGGGTGTCGGTGTAGACGATGTGGCTCTCCGCGGCGATCGGCGCGGTGGCGGCCCAGGCGTCCTCGGAGGTGCCGAAAGCCGCGGCCTCGAGCAGCCCGGTGCCTGACTCGACCACCAGACACAGAGCGAGCCGCTCGGTGGGGATCAGCTCGCTACCGGCGTTGATGATCGCGCGTACGGGCGTGATCCCGGTGACGCCGATCATCTTCTCGACACCGATCAGCGCTCCGACCCAGTGGGACAGGTCGATGATCTCGTGGGTCGCGCAGCCGGGGATGAAGTACTTGTTGCCGCCGGAGATGCCCACGACCTCGTGGGGGAACACCGGCCCGATGACGATCGCGTAGTCGCTCTCGACAACGCGGCGGTTGATCTCGACCTCGACCGCCTCGCTCATCGAGCCCTGGCTCAGCTCATGGATCTGGTCGGCGCTGAGCCGCCCGACGGAGACGATCTCGGTGTGGCGCGCCCACTCGTGGTTGACGATCTCCAGCCCCGGGTACAGCGCCTCGAGCCCGCCCGGTTCGGCGCCGAACATGCGCTCGATCTCGTGGGGTTCCATGTACGAGTGGGTGCCGAGCGCAATCACGGCCGTCAGCTTCGCGACCCGTCCGATCAGGGCCGCGTGGACGGCGCCCATCACCAACGGCAGCGGCATGCTGCGGGTGCCGTCTGGGACGACCAGCACCACGTCCTTGCCGTCCAGAGGAAGCGGCGCCACGTTGCGGTTCACAAAGTCGGTGAGCTCGGAGTCACTGAGGTGCTGATGGGCTCCGCCGATGACCTCGAGCGGAATGGGTGTCGTCACGCTTCCTCCTGTATCGCTCTCGACCGTACAACGGGCAATCTTCTGCAAGGTTGCCGCCGCCGAGTGTTGCCACGCGAAGATGGAGGACATGCCAGCGTTGACGCTTCACCCCGACCGCCTCTTCCCCGCTGAGGCCTCCACCCGAGACGTCGCGCGCCGTCTGTACGAGACGGTCAAGGACCTACCGATCATCTCCCCGCACGGCCACGTACCGCCGCAGTGGATCGCCGAGAATACGCCCTGGACCGACCCCACCAGCCTCCTGCTCAGCCCCGACCACTACATCAACCGGCTCCTGCACGCGCATGGCGTGCAGCTGTCAACCCTCGGCGTCCCGCCGGGCAGGGTCACGCTGAGCGACGCCGAGGCCCGTGAGGCGTGGCGGACGTTCTGCAGCCACTGGCCGGTCTTCCGCGGCACGCCGGTCCGGTACTGGATGGAGTCGGAGCTCGTCGAGATCTTCGGGGTGTCCGTACGGCCGTCGGCCGAGACCGCCGATGCGATCTACGACCAGATCGCAGCGACGCTGGCGCAGCCCGACTTCCGCCCGCGACAGCTCCTCGACCGCTTCGACATCGAGTTCATGGCGACCACCGACGACCCGTGCGACGACCTGCGCTACCACCAGCAGCTCGCGGACGACCCGACCTTCACCCGCCGCGTCGCTCCCACGTTCCGGCCGGACCGGTACCTCGAGCCGGCTCGCGACGGCTGGACGACCCTCGTCGACAACCTGGCGGCCGTCTCGGGGATCAACACCGAGACGTACGACGGCTGGATCAAGGCGATGGAGCACCGCAGGGCCTACTTCAAGGCGAACGGCGCCGTCTCCAGCGACCACGCGCACCTCGACCTCGACACCACGCCGCTGCCGGGCAACGAGGCGAGTCGCGTGTACCGGAAGGCGCGCGCCGGGCAGATCACCTCCGCTGAGGGCGACGCGCTGCGCCGCACGATGCTGTTCGAGATGGCCCGCATGGCAT
>DAIPZP010000190.1:0-1342 GCA_036782155.1 Propionibacteriaceae bacterium | reverse complement strand
GCTGAGGGCGACGCGCTGCGCCGCACGATGCTGTTCGAGATGGCCCGCATGGCATCCGAGGACGGGCTCGTCATGACGCTCCACCCCGCCGCGTACAGGAACCACCACACGCAGACCTTTGAGACGTACGGGCCGGACGTGGGCGCGGACGTACCGATGACCGTCGAGGCGACCCGCGCGCTGCAGCCGATGCTCAACGCGTTCGGGACGAACCCGACGTTCCGCCTCGTCGTCTTCACGATGGACGAGAACATCTACGGCCGTGAGCTCGGCCCGCTGGCCGGGTTCTACCCGTCGATGTACGTGGGGGTCCCGTGGTGGTTCATCGACGCGCCGGACGCGATCAAGCGGTTCCGCAAGGCCCTCACCGAGCCGGCGGGGTTCACGAAGACCTCCGGCTTCATCGACGACACCCGCGCGTTCCTGTCGATCCCGGCGCGCCACGACATGTCCCGGCGCGTGGACAGCGTCCACCTCGCGGAGCTCGTGGTCGAGCACCGGCTCGAGGAGGATGAGGCGTTGGAGATCATCCATGACCTGGTCGCGGTCCAGCCCAAGTCGGTGTTCCGCCTTGAGTGACCACATGCTCTCCCGCGAGACGGACGGCAAGCCGCTCGCGCCTGTCCGTACCGTCCACCTGGGACTCGGCAACTTCTTCCGCGCCCACAGCGCCTGGTACACCGACCGCTGCTCCTCCGACTGGGGGATCGCGGCGTTCTCGGGTCGTACGAACACGCACGTCGCCGAGCTCGAGGCGCAGGACTGCCTGTACACGCTCGTCGTCCAGGGCAAGGACGTCACCCACGAGGTGATCTCGTCGTTGTCGGCCGTGCATCCGGGTCACGACCTGGCTGCCTGGCGCGGCTACTTCGCCTCAGCCGAGGTGACGGTCGTCACCCTGACGATCACCGAGGCCGGGTACGTACAGGACTCGACCGGCGCGCTCGACGTGAAGAACGAGGCCGTGGCCGCCGACATCGAGGCACTCAAGAAGTCGCCGCTGGGCGGTACGGTCACGACGGCGCCGGGCAAGCTCATCGCCGGCCTGCTGGCTCGTCGCGATGCCGATGCCGGGCCGATCACGATCGTGCCGTGCGACAACCTCGTGAAGAGCGGTGCCATCACGCGTCGCGTCGTCGAGGAGCTCGGCGCGGAGGTCGACGAGTCTCTGCAGGAGTGGATCGACGCTCACGTCGGCTTCGTCACGACGATGGTGGACCGGATCACGCCCCGCCCGACCGAGGCGGACATCGCCGCGGTGGCTGAGGTCACCGGTGCCTGTGACCGGGCGCCGGTGGTCACGGAGCCGTTCACGGAGTGGGTCATCGAGGGCGACTTCGTC
>DAIPZP010000189.1:0-4084 GCA_036782155.1 Propionibacteriaceae bacterium | reverse complement strand
CCTCAGCGGGCGCGACTCCGTCTTCGTCGCCTGGCCATTCGCGCCGCTCGTCCACGGCGAGACCCGCGACGTCAGCCTGCGCGTCACCGGTACGGACGGGTCGACGTCGCCGTGGAGCACGCCCCTCTCCGTACAGCTCGCGACAGCGCCCGGCGGCTTCTCCGTACAGCCCGTCAGCGTCACCGACGCGGACGTGCCGGCGCTCCTCCGCACCGAGCTCACCCTGCGCGACGCCCCGGTCACCGCACGTCTCTACGCCACAGCCCATGGCGTCTACCAGGTCTCGATCGGCGGCGTCGACGTCGACGCCCAGATCCTCAAGCCGGGCTGGACCCCGTACGACCTGCGCGTCCTGTACGAGTCCACCGACGTCACCGGCCTCCTGTCGGCCGGCGCCAACGCCGTCGGCGTCCGTCTCGCGCCCGGCTGGTACGGCGAGGGCTACGGCTTCCACGGCCAGATCCGCCGCGTGTGGACGGGCCCGCTGGAGGTCGCCGTGCGGCTCGAGGTGTCGTACTCCCACGGCACCACCGAGACGTTCACGACAGGCCCCGGCTGGCGCGGCACCACGCAGTCGCCGATCACCGCCTCCGGCATCTACCCGGGCGAGGACTACGACGCCCGACTGGTGCAGGCGGGCTGGGACACGGCGGGCTTCGACGACTCGTCCTGGCAGGCCGTCACGGTCGGCGACGCGATCACCGCCGAGCCCCGTACGGCTCCGCCTGTCCGCGTCACCGGCACCATCGGTGTCCAGGAAGTCAGGACGTCGCCGTCCGCCGTCACCCTGCTCGACTTCGGCCAGAACCTCGTTGGCCGCCTCCGTATCCGCGTCAACGGACCGGCAGGCACGGTTGTCACGCTCAGACACGCCGAGGTCCTCGAGCACGGCGAGCTCGGCACGCGCCCGCTGCGCGAGGCGAAGGCCACCGACACGTACGTGCTGAGTGGCAGCGGCGACGAGGAGTGGGCACCGCAGTTCACGTTCCATGGGTTCCGGTACGCGTCCGTCGAGGGCTGGCCGGGCACGTTCGACCCGGCGTCGGTGACCGCTGAGGTGATCGGCTCGGACATGGTCCGTACGGGCTGGTTCGAGTCGTCGTCGGCCCTGCTCAACCGGTTCCACGAGAACGTCGTGTGGGGCATGAAGGGCAACTTCCTGTCGATCCCCACCGACTGCCCGCAACGCGACGAGCGCATGGGCTGGACCGGCGACATCCAGGTGTTCAGCCCGGCTGCCAGCTACCTCCACGACTGCGACTCGTTTCTGTCGTCGTGGTTGCGCGACGTCTGGCTCGAGCAGCAGCAGCGCGACGGGATCGTGCCGGCGGTCGTGCCCGACGCGCTGCGCATGCCCGCCCGTGCCTCGGCCGCGTGGGGCGATGTGGCCTCGATCGTGCCGTACGTGCTGTACGAGCGGTTCGGCGACCTCGCCACCCTGACCGCCCAGTGGCCGAGCATGGTCGCCTGGACCGACGCGGTGCTGCGTGACACGACCGACGGCCTGTGGGCTGACCGTCAGCAGTTCGGTGACTGGCTCGACCCGGCCGCGCCCCCGGAGTCGCCCGGCGACGCCCGTACCCACAAGGACATCGTCGCGACCGCCTGCCTCATCCGTACCCTCGACACGATGGTCGCCGCGGCGAAAGTGCTCGGCAAGGATCCGGCCAGGTACGAGGCCGAGGCCGTGCGTGTACGCGAGGCGTTCCAGGCCGAGTACGTGACGCCGAACGGGCGGATCGCGTCCGACGCTCAGACCGCGTACGCGATGGCGATCGCGTGGAACCTCGTCCCCGACGAGAAGCGGCGCGCGCGGATGGGGGAGCGCCTGCGCGAGCTCGTACGGGAGGGCGGCTACATCATCGGCACCGGCTTCGTCGGTACGCCGCTGGTGTGCGACGCGCTCACGGCGACGGGCTACCAGGCCGCAGCCGGCAAGCTGCTGCTGTCGACCCGCTGCCCGGGCTGGCTGTACTCGGTGACGATGGGCGCCACGACGATCTGGGAGCGCTACGACAGCATGCTTCCCGACGGCAGCATCAACCCCGGCGAGATGACGAGCTTCAACCACTACGCGCTGGGGGCTGTGGCCGACTGGATGCACCGGGTGCTCGCCGGCCTGGCGCCGCTCGAGCCCGGCTACCGGACCGTACTGGTCGCCCCCCAGCCGATCGCCGACCTCACCTGGGTGTCGACGCGGCACACGAGCGCGTACGGGGACGTGGCGGTGCGTTGGGAACGTACGGAGGGGCGGTTGGAAGTCGACGTCACTGTCCCGCCGAACAGCGAGGCGGTCGTGCGGCTGCCGGGGCGTGAGGACGAGCGGGTTCGTTCCGGCGCGCACCACTTCGAGGTCGCCGATCCGATCCCCGTGCCCGGGCCGGTGACGCCTGAGACGCCGCTGGGCGAGATCATCGACGACTCGGAGGCGTACGCGGTGGTGGTGCGGGCGATGTCCGAGGCGGGCGCCGATGCGAGCGCGCTCTCGCGCCTCACGTGGAGCAACACGGGAACGCTGGGCGCTGTGCCGTTCATCATCCCGCCGAACGTGCGTCCGCTCATCGAGCAGGGCTGGGCGGAGCTGTCCGCCTCGCGCTGATGCGTTCAGACGGTGCGTGTGCGCCGTCCGACATCCGGGTTTTGGCCGCACATTGGAGGTTTCGGGCGCCGACGGGGCGTCAGGCCTCCACTGGGCAGCGAAAACCCGGATCTACTCAGCCAGTCCGTACAGGCGGTCGCCCGCATCGCCGAGGCCCGGCACGATGTAGCCGACCTCGTTGAGGCGCTCGTCGACGGCCGCGACGACGAGCGTGCAGGGCACGTTCACCTCGGCGAGGAGCTTCCGCATGCGCTCGATGCCCTCGGGCGCCGCGATGAGGCAGATGCACGTGATGTGGTCGGCGCCGCGGTTGACGAGGAACTGGACCGTACCGGCGAGCGAGCCGCCGGTCGCCAGCATCGGGTCGAGCACGTAGCACTGGCGGCCGCTGAGGTCGCGGGGGAGGCGTTCGGCGTACGTGAAGGGCTCGAGCGTCTCCTCGTCGCGGACCATGCCGACGAAGCCGACCTCGGCCGACGGCATCAGCCGGGTCATGCCTGCGAGCATGCCGAGCCCCGCGCGCAGGATGGGGACGACCAACGGGCGCGGCCGCGAGAGCCGTACGCCGGTCATCTTCTGGATCGGGGTCTCGATCTCGGCGGGCTCGACCCGGATCTGGTCGGTGGCCTCGTAGGCCAGCAGCATGACCAGCTCCTCCACGAGGCGCCGGAACGACGGAGAGTCGGTGCGTCGGTCGCGCAGGAGGGTCAGTTTGTGAGCGACGAGGGGATGGTTGATGACTCGGAGTTCCACACACCGAACATTGGCATACAACGGGTAACGAGTCGGCATCGGGGCATGACCCCACTGGTGCGTTCTCCTGCTGGACGTGATTCGATGGGGACTAGGTGAAAGGAGGCCTCCGGATGGCCGACAGCAGCGACGAGGAGTATGACCTCGGCGACCGCGGCGACGACCGTCCCGGCCTCGAGGACGCGGACCCCGATCTTGTGGACGAGGAAGTCGACGCAGACGACGATGTGGACGAGGACGACGTAGAGGACGCGCTCGAGGACGACCTCGACTTCATCATGGCTCTGTACCGGGAGGACGGCACCCCTGTCGCCACCGCGCTCGACATCGATCTCGCGAACGACCTCGACGACCTCATCGCCTTCCTGCAGCGGCTCCCCGGCGACAACGGCGCGTCCGCGCTGGTGTCGATCTCGGGCGAGTTCTTCGCGGCGGTACGGGTCCGGGGGCGTCACGTACATGTCGTACTGAGCGATGTGTACTCGGCGGAGAACTGGTCACTGGCTCGCGACATCATCGACTTCCTCGGCATCGAGATCCCTGACGAGGACGACGAGGACGGCCTCGTCGGCGACCTCGACCTCTTCGCCGACCAGGGCTTGTCGGAGATGGACCTCGAGGCGATCTGCGCCGACTGGGACGAGGACTCCGACACCCTGGCCCTCCAAATAGCCGACGAGATCCACTACGGCCCCCAGGCCCGCAAGGTAGCCGACGCGTTCAGCTGAGGTC
>DAIPZP010000188.1:0-4115 GCA_036782155.1 Propionibacteriaceae bacterium | reverse complement strand
ACACCGCGCCCCCGGGAGGACTCGAACCTCCGACCCGCGGATTAGAAGGCCGCCGCTCTATCCATCTGAGCTACGGGGGCGAGACAAGCACAGAGTCTAGGGCTCGGACGAGTAGGTTCGCGCGAGTGACTACGGCTGACGGGTTCTCGTGGAAGCAGATCGCCGTCGCCGCGTACGGACCGACGGCGCTCGCCTCGATCGGGTACGGCGCGGTCATCCCCCTCGTCGCGCTGAGCGCCATCGACCGCGGCGCATCACCCGGCACCGCGGCACTCATCACCGGCCTGCTCGGTATCGGCCAGCTGCTCGCCGACCTGCCGGCCGGATGGGTGGCGGAACGACTCGGCGAGAAGTGGTCGATCATCCTGGCCTGCCTGGTCGACGTCGTCATGCTGTCGTCGGTCTCGTTCACGCACAGCCTGCTCCACCTGGCGATCGCGACGTTCGTCACGGGCATCACGGGCGCGGTCTTCGGACTGGCCCGCCAGACGTACCTCACCGTCGCTGTACCGCTCCAGTACCGCGCACGGGCCCTGTCGTCGCTCGGCGGCGTCTTCCGCATCGGCGGCCTCATCGGCCCGCTCATCGGCGCGGCGGTCGTCGCAGCGTTCGGGCTGCCGAAGGCCTACTTGTTCGCGGCCAGCATGAGCCTCCTGGCGGCCCTCGTGACGCTCACTCTGCCCGATCTTCCCGGCGAGAACCACGGGGAGAACGCGCCAGCCAGCGCGGGGATGTTCACCGTCCTGCGCGACAGCCTCGGCATACTTCTGACCCAAGGCGTCGGCGCTCTCGTGATCATGCTGACCCGCTCGGCGAGGCAGGCGATCATCCCGTTGTGGTGCAACGCGCACGGGATCACGCCGGCCGCCACCAGCCTCGTCTACTCCATCTCCATGGCTTTCGACGTCGCCCTGTTCTTCTTCGGCGGCTCCCTCATGGACAAGTTCGGCCGGGTCTGGGTCGCTTTCCCCGCGATGGTCGTCATGGGCATCGGCCTCGCGATCCTGCCGCTGACCCACCACGTCGCCACGATCATCGCCGTCGCCTGCCTTCTCGGCCTCGGCAACGGCATCTCCTCGGGCGTCGTCATGACGCTCGGCTCCGACGCCTCCCCCGCTGTCGGTCGCACGAAGTTCCTCGCCGGCTGGCGCCTCCTGTCCGACTCGGGCAACGCGCTCGGTCCGCTCGCCATCGCTGCGGTGACAACGTTCGCCACCCTCGGGTCGGCGTCGGTGGTCCTCGGTGTGCTCGCGTGGGGCGGGGCCGCGTGGCTCTTGCGCTTCATCCCCCGCCGCGTACCCCCGCGGACCGTCAGCGCCGACTAGCGCAGACACATTAGGCTGCCGGGGTGGACAACCTGGTATGGATCGACTGCGAGATGACCGGCCTCGACCTTGGCACCGACGCGCTCATCGAGCTCGCCGTCCTCGTCACCGACCCGGAGCTCAACGTCTTGGGCGACGGCGTCGACATCGTCATCACGCCACCGGCCGATGCCCTCGCCCAGATGAGCGCCTTCGTCACCGAGATGCACCGGAACTCCGGGCTGCTCGAGCTCCTGCCGGACGGTGTCACACTCGCCGAGGCGGAGGCGGAGGCTCTCGCCTACATCCGCTCCCACGTCCCCGACGTGCGCAAGGCCCCGCTGGCCGGCAACACCATCGGCACCGACCGTACGTTCCTCGCCCGCGACATGCCGGAGCTCGAGGGCCACGTCCACTACCGCAACGTCGACGTGTCGAGCCTCAAGGAGCTGGCCAAGCGCTGGTACCCGCGGATCTACTTCACCGCGCCCACCAAGTCCGGCAACCACCGTGCCCTCGCCGACATCCGCGAGTCGATCGAGGAGCTGCGCTACTACCGCGAGGCGATGCTCGTGCCGCAGCCGGGCCCCGACCGCGACGTCCTCGTCGAGATCGCCGCCCGGCACCAAGGTTCGCTGGCCTGACTCCGGGTATGGGTTGGTCAGAGGCCGTACGGCTCGGCTACGATGTGTCTCGCCCTTTCGAGGGCTGACGCGGTGTGACGTGGTGGGTATAGCTCAGTTGGTAGAGCTTCTGGTTGTGGTCCAGAAGGTCGCGGGTTCGAGCCCCGTTACTCACCCCACCCGCACCGTCCCTGGACACGCTCCGCGCACCGGACCGCTGTGCCGACACCTTCCTCCATCCGACAGAATGGCCGTATGGCCGCCGACCTGACGATCCCCTGCAGCCCTCACCGGCTGTCTGCCCTGGTACGGGCTCGTCTGGCTGTCGCACTCGCCGCGGGAAGCCTGGCTGGCGCCGCCTCGCGTGTCGCGGGCCGAGGCTCTGGTGCCTCCATCCGCGGCCAGCTCCTGATGAAGCTCGCGCCTGACGCCCTGGCCAACCTCCTCCCTGGCCACACGATCGCCTGCGTCTCCGGTACGAACGGCAAGACGACCACCACGCACCTGCTGGCCGCGGCCGTACGCGCCGCCATCGCTCCTGAGCGCGTGGTGACGAACGCCGACGGGGCCAACCTCCACTACGGCATCGCCTCGGCCCTGGCCGTCGCCCCCGGCCGCGACGTGGCGATCCTCGAGACCGACGAGCGCGTCGTACCGGATGTCGTACGGCTCGGGCGCCCGGCTGTCCTCGTACTCCTCAACTTCTCCCGCGACCAGATGGATCGCAACCACGAGATCAAGTCTCTGGGCCGCGGCTGGCGACAGGCGCTGGAACGGGCCGGCACTGACGGACCCGTCGTCATCGCCAACGCGGACGACCCGCTGGTCACGTGGGCCGCCAGTTCGGCGCCCAAGGTGGTCTGGGTCGACACGGCGACGTCCTGGACGCAGGATGCGTCGCTGTGTCCCGAGTGCGGCACGATGCTGACGCGTACGGACGGCCGCTGGGCCTGCCCGACCGGCGATCTCGTACAGCCCGAGGCCACCTGGCGCGTCGACGGCGGCGCCGTCGTCGACCCCGACGGGACCCGTTGGGAGCTGGACCTGCAGGTGCCCGGCTCGTTCAACGTCTCCAACGGCGCCTGCGCCCTTGCGGCGGCCGCCGAGCTCGGCATCGATCCCGAGACGGCGATCCGCGGGATGCGTACGATCACGTCGCCGGCCGGCCGGTACGCGACGGCGCATTTCGGCGCCACCACCGCCCGGCTCCTGCTGGCGAAGAATCCCGCGGGCTGGGCCGAGGCGCTCCCGCTCACGACGAGGGGTACTGTCGTTCTTGCCATCGACTCCGCCGCTGCCGACGGGCGCGACGTGAGCTGGCTCTGGGATGTCGAGTACGAACAGCTGGCCGGGCGACACGTCGTCGCCACCGGCCCGCGCGCGCAGGACCTGTCGGTCCGGCTCCTCTATGCCGAGGTCGAGCACAGCGTGGTGCCCGACCTCGCCACGGCACTCGCGGGTCATCCCGACCCGGTGGATGTCGTGGCCACGTACACGCCCTTCCAGCGGCTCCGGAAGCTGGGGGGCCTCACGTGACCGTCACGATCGTGCTGGTGTACCAGTCGCTACTCGGCATCTACGGCGACCGGGGCAACGCGACCGTTCTCAGCAAGCGGCTCGCCTGGCGAGGCATCGACGCGCGCGTCGTGGTCGTCGAGCCCGGTGAGGAACTGCCGGCTGACGGCCAGGTCTACCTCCTGGGTGGCGGCGAGGACCTCGCCCAGACCACGGCGGTACGGGAGCTCACGAAGGACGGCAACCTGTTCCGCGCGCTCGATGCCGGCGCGGCGGTGTTCGCGGTCTGTGCGGGCTACCAGATCTGCGGCACCACGTTCACGATCGGTGAGCGCGACGAGGTCGTACCGGGCCTCGGCATCCTCGACGTGGAGACCCGTCGCGGGGATGTACGAGCAGTCGGCGAGATCCTGTACCGCTGGACCAAGCCGGACGGTACGACCTCGCTCGTGACCGGATTCGAGAACCATGGCGGCTTCACCCGGCTCGGCGCCGGCGCCCGCCCGCTCGGCATCGTCGAGAAGGGCATCGGCAATGGCTACGACTCCTCCGAAGGGGCGCAGCAGGGAAAGGTCGTCGGGACGTACCCGCATGGCCCTGTGCTGGCGCGCAACCCCGAGCTCGCCGACCACGTCCTCGGCGTAGGTTGCGCCGTTGGAGGTGTCGAACACGG
>DAIPZP010000187.1:2596-4128 GCA_036782155.1 Propionibacteriaceae bacterium | reverse complement strand
CCCGAACGCCGGCGAGGCCTGGGACGCCGACAACCACGAATGGGTCGGTACGAACTCGTACGATCTCGCGCTCGTCCCCGCCTGGCGTCAGGCAGGCGCGGAACACCGCGGCGGCTGCTGCCGCATCGGCCCGGCCACCATCGCCGCGCTCGCGGCTCTGGGCTCCTGACGCGACAGAAGAACGTACCTATCGCCGACCACGCACGCCTGGACCAGGCGTGACCCACCCGGGACGCGGCGCGTTAGGTACGTCCGTGTGCGAGCCTCGGGCCCAGTGGGGTGTCGACCGCCCTGGGTCGGCCACGGGCCGCGACCGCCATGAGGGCCACGAAGACAAGCCCGATCACCGCCGTGAGGCCGGACACGGCCTTGTCAGCAGCGGAGTACTGCAGCTCGAGGTCCCCGCCGCTCGGCAGGTAGCTGAACGGGCACGTACTCATCCACACCACCAACACAGCCGCGGCTATGACGGCGAGAACAAGGGCGGGAGCCGGTCTCCTCGCCGGATGGCGGAGGCCCGCCACGATGTCCTGGCCTCGGCGAGCCGCCCAGACAGCCGAAGGCAGCAACCACACATAGTGGTTGGTCCACGACACCGGCGATGCCAGGAGGGTGCCCAGAGCGACGAGGCTGAGGGCGGCGAGCCGGTCACCGGACCTTCCCCACGCGGCTCCGACCGCCGCGGTCACGACCGCGCTGACAACGGTCATCAGCAAGGCCAGCGTATGAACCCATCGCCCGGTGCCGAAAACGCGCAGCAGTGCGCCGGATAACGACTGGTTGTAGAGGTAGACGGCCGTGTTCCCGAGGCCCGTGCCGCCAGAGAGCAGTCGCGACCAGAAGACCACGGAGTCACGCGGCGCGGCAGCGTACCCGAGCGCGATCGTCACGACCATGACGACGGCGGCGGTGACGCACAGCCGGAACCGGCGTTCCAGCGCGAAGTACGCGATGAACAGGCCCGGAGTCAACTTGATCGCCGTAGCTATGCCGACCTGACAGCCGGCCCGCAACGGGCGTCGCGTGCCGCCGCCAGGATAGAAAGCGCACACCACGAGGGCGCACAGCATGAGGTTGACCTGGCCGAGCATGATCGTTTCCCGAACCGGCAGGACGAGGATCACCACGGCGACCGACCACAGTAGGGCTCGTTCCCACGGCAGACCCAGCCGCCGCAGGATGAACGGGACCAGCAGCCCGTTCGCGGTCGTCCACGCTACCGCGAGCACACGGAAGGGCACGAGCGACGCCACCCCGAACACGACAGCTGTGAGTGGTGGGTACAGGAAACCCAGGTACGGGTCGTCGGAGTAGATCGCCTCCCCGTTCCGCCAGTTCCGGCCAGCGGTCAGGTACACCTTCAGGTCCGTGAGGTCGGGGTCCCACTTCAGGTCGGGTCCGCTCCCGATACCCGTGACCCGGAGAGCAACGACGACGACCGCCGCCGCCAGCATGACGAGTCCGAGCCGAGAACTCAGCGAGCGACGCGACGCGCGCGGGGTTGCCACCCCGGCGACGATACCAGTGCGATC
>DAIPZP010000187.1:0-2496 GCA_036782155.1 Propionibacteriaceae bacterium | reverse complement strand
TCACAGCGCCTACGCCACGACCACCAGCAGGTCGCCGCCCTCGACGGCCTGGGCGTGGTGGATGGCGAGGCGCTGGACCGTACCGGCCACCGGCGTCGTGATCGCCGCCTCCATCTTCATGGCCTCGATCGTCGCCACCGGTTGTCCCGCGGTGACCACGTCGCCCTCGGCGACCGTGAGCGTCACGACGCCCGCGAACGGCGCCGGCACGTGGCCGGAGTTCTTCGGGTCGGCCTTCTCCTTGACCGCCACGGTCGGCTTCACCGACTCGTCCCGTACCGTCACCACCCGCATCTGGCCGTTCATGAGGCACACGACCTGACGCATGCCGTGCTCGTCGGGCTCGCCGATGGAGTGCAGGCTCATGAGCAGCGTCTTGCCGCGCTCGATCGGCACCTCGTGCTCCTGGCCGACGACCATGCCGTGCATGAACTGCCTTGTCGTCAGCACGATCAGCTCGCTGAACTCCTCGACCGCAGCCTCGTAGTCCTTCGTCGGGCCGGGGAACAGCAGCCGGTTGAGCGTGTGCCGCGGATCGCTCTCCAGCGCCGCCTCGTCCTCGGCCGACAGGTCGGTGACGACCGGCTTCGTGACGCGCCCTGCGAGCGCCTTCGTACGGAACGGCTCCGGCCAGCCTCCGGGCGGATCGCCCAGGTCGCCATTGAGGAAGCCGATGACGGACTCCGGGATGTCGTACGCGCTGGGGTTCGCCTCGAAATCCGCCGGCGAGGCGTTCGCCCCGACCAGCGCCAGCGCGAGATCGCCGACCACCTTCGAGGACGGGGTCACCTTGACGATGTTGCCGAGGATCTTGTTGGCCGCCGCGTACATGTCCTCGATCGCCTCGAACCTCTCCCCGAGGCCGAGCGAGATCGCCTGCTGTCGGAGGTTCGACAGCTGCCCACCGGGGATCTCGTGGTGGTAGACGCGCCCTGTCGGGCCTGGCAGACCCGACTCGAAGGGCCCGTACAGGAGGCGTACGGCCTCGAAGTAGGGCTCCAGCGACGCCGCGGCATCCAGCGACAGACCCGTCTCCCGATCCGTACCGTCCGTCGCAGCGATCAGCGCCGACATCGACACCTGGCTCGTCGTACCGGCCCACGCGGCATTCGCGACGTCCACCGCGTCGACGCCCGCGTCGATGGCGGCCAGCAACGTACCGAGCTGGCCGCCGGCGGTGTCGTGCGTGTGGAGGTGCACCGGCAGGTCGAACCGCTCCCGTAGCGCGCTGACAAGCACCTTCGCCGCGGGTGCGCGCAGCAAGCCGGCCATGTCCTTGATCGCCAGGATGTGGGCGCCGGCCTCGACGAGCTGCTCGGCCAACCGCAGGTAGTAGTCCAGGTTGTAGAGCTTCTCGCCGGGGCTGAGCATGTCGCCCGTGTAGCACAGCGCCGCCTCCGCGACCCCGTACGGCGTCTCGCGGACGGCCTCGATCGCCGGCCGGATCTGTTCGACGTTGTTGAGCGCGTCGAAGATCCGGAAGATGTCGACGCCGGTCGCTGCCGCCTCGTGGACGAACGCGCGCGTGACGGCCAGCGGGTACGGGGTGTAGCCGACGGTGTTGCGCCCACGCAGGAGCATCTGCAGCGGGATGTTCGGCATCAGCTCGTGCAGCAGCGCGAGCCGGGTCCACGGGTCCTCCTTGAGGAAGCGCAGCGCGACGTCGTACGTCGCACCGCCCCACGCCTCGGCAGACCACAGCCCCGGCAGCATCCGCGCGATGTGGGGCGCGACGTTGATGAGGTCGCGGGTACGGACGCGGGTCGCGAGCAGCGACTGGTGCGCGTCTCGGAACGTCGTGTCGGTGACCGCGACGCCCTTGCGGTCGCGCAGCGCCTTGGCGAAGCCCTCTGGACCGAGCCGTACGAGTTCGTCGCGCGAGCCGGTTGGCGGCGGGGCGGCGAGCGCGTCGCCGAGATCGGGCAGCTTGGTGGGAGCGACGATGGGGGTACGGGGTTCGCCGTACGGCTTGTTGACGCTCACCCCCGCGAGCCAGGTCAGCAGCTTGGTGGCCCGGTCGGCCGGAAGCGGGTGGTCGAGGAGATGCGGTCGCTCGTCGATGAAGCTCGTCGTCACGTGTCCGGCGAGGAAGTCGGGATCGGCCAGCACCGCCTCGAGGAAACCGATGTTCGTCGAGACGCCGCGGATGCGGAACTCGCTCAGCGCGCGCGCCGCGCGACGGACCGCGGTCGAGAAGTCGTGGCCGCGGCAGGTCAGCTTGACGAGCATCGAGTCGAAGTGGGGGCCGATCTCGGAGCCGGCGAAGACCACGCCGCCGTCGAGGCGGATGCCCGCGCCGCCCGGTGAGCGGTACGTGGTCAGGACACCGGTGTCGGGGCGGAAGCCGTTCGAGGGGTCCTCGGTGGTGATGCGGCACTGCAGTGCCGCGCCCCGGACCCGTACAGAGTCCTGGCTCAGCCCCAGGTCGGCCAGCGTCTCGCCCGCGGCGATGCGGATCTGGCTGGAGACGAGGTCGACGTCGGTGACCTCCTCGGT
>DAIPZP010000186.1:0-4142 GCA_036782155.1 Propionibacteriaceae bacterium | reverse complement strand
CCCGGATCGCGTAGTCGCCCTCGGAGTCATGGAACGGCTCCTGGCCGTAGATGCGCGCTAGCTGAGTCCCGACGAGCCTGTCGAGCTCGGCCGCGTCGGCGGGCATGACAGCCTGCTCGTCGGCTCCGCCAACCATCGGAGCAGAGGGCCTGTACGGGGGCTCGGTGGGTCCTGGTGGCTGCAGCAGCTCGGCGAGCTGGTCCGCCGTGAGGAAGACGGGATGCAGCACTCCGTACACGTCGCGCATCGTGGCGACCGACAGCCGCGCCAGGTCGTCGGTCTGGTCCTGCGACCAGTCGCTCGTGAAGTTCTCACTGGACTCGGCGCTCGGTGAGATCCAGCCGAGCTCTTCCATCTGCGCGAGCTGGGGGGCAGCGAGTTGGTAGTCGTCGGCCAGCGCCGCGTTGGACGACGCCTGCGCCTCGAGCCGACCGAGCGCCGGGCACTCGTACTCGATGAAGGGCGACGCGTCGTCGTCCGGGGCGAGCGTGCCGAGCGTGAGCTCCGCGCCGTCGTCCATCATCGACAGCACCTCCGAGAGCCGCACACCGAACGCGTCCCACGCGTCGTCAGTGCTGCGGTCGATGTCGAAGTCGTCGATGTCCACTCGTCCTCCTCTCTGCAACCTACAACAGGGCGGCGAGGACCAGAATCACGACTGCGGAGACAACTGTCGTACGGAAGATGGTGTCCCGCGCGAAGAGCTCGCGGACGCCGTAGCGCATGCCGAACACGTAGATGTTCTGCGCCGGCGGCAGCGCCGCGATCACGGTCACCGCGCGGACGCTGTGCTCGGGAAGGTGCAGGGCGTAGCGCGCGAGCAGGAACGCGCTCAGCGGCTGGATGACGACCTTGATCACCGTGATGACGTACGACTCGACGCTGTCCGCACCGCGTTTCGGTCGCGGGTCGAGCCGCAGCGAGATGCCGAACGCCAGGAGCATCGTGGGTACGGCGACGCCGCCGAGCATCTCCAGCGGGGTCTCGACCAGACCGGGGAGGGAGATGTGCGCGAGGTTGAGCGCCAGGCCGATGAGGCATCCGACCGTGAGGGGGTTGCGGAACGGCAACGTCATGAGTCGGGCGACCGGCACGGTCCCGCCGTTCCTGCGCGCACGTTGATAGTCGAGGTGCGCCAAAGCTAGGGGCTGCAGGAACGCCACCTGGACGAGGAGGACCGGAGCGATCCAAGTGACGTCCCCGAGCGCGTACGCAGCGACCGGGAGGCCAAGGTTTCCCGCGTTGGTGTAGCAGGCGAGCAGCATTCCCATGGTGCGCTCCCCCGGCGGCGGCCGGAAGAACACGAGAGCGATGACCAGGTATACGAGGGCCGCGACGAGGATGGCGCCTGCGTTCGCGATGAAGCTGCGTGCGAAGACCTTGGACAGGTCCGCCTTCTCCATCATGGTGAGCAGGAGCGCCGGCGACGCCACGAGCAGTGCGAGCTTGGACATCATCTGCTGATGCTGGGTGGTGAGGACGCCGAAGTGGCCGCACCCGACGCCGACGAGGATGAGGATGCCGATCGTCACATACCCGCTCAGCGCCTGCACCCTCGCCAGGCTACGGGAGTGGTCCGCCGACGGGTGCCTCTGGCCAGTGGTTGCCACCGGCGCTCGGTCGCGCCCGTACTGCCCGCAGCGTAGCCTTGGCCCGCTGGCGACCCGACGATGAGGAGTTGACGTGGATCCCACGAAATGGGGCGCGCCCTACCCGCTCGTCGTCGCAGCGTTGTTCGTCATCGTCATGGCCCGTGCCAACGGAACGTACTGGCTGGGCCGCGCCGCGGCCGCCGGCACCGAGCGGACCCGGATGCGCCGGATGCTGCACGCGCCCGGGTACCTGCGGGCCGTCCGCTGGATCGACCGCTGGGGTGCTCCGGCCGTGTCGGTGAGCTTCCTCACGGTCGGCTTCCAGACGCTCATCAACCTCGCTGCGGGGGTCACCCGGATGTCGCTGCGCCACTATCTGCCGGCCGTCGTGGTGGGCGGCGTGATGTGGGCGTTCGTCTACGCGACCATCGGCTTCGTCGGGATTACCGCCGTCGCGAGCCTGTACACCACGTCGCCGATCCTCGCGATCACGCTCGCCGTCCTCGCCGTACTCCTTCTGGCATGGTGGATCGTCGCCCAGGTACGCGCGGCGCATGCTGCCGCCCCGAAGGAAACCGCCACGAGCGCGAGTTGAGCCCGCGCCGGCCGCTAACGGCGACGAGCGTCCCGTCCGTGAGGAACCAGCGTCGAGAGGCCATTTCTTGCCGCGACACGCCGCTGGCACCGGGCGTGTCGTGACTCCTCGATGTGGCTGCGGGTGAGGGGCTGTCAGCGCTGGACGCGCGCGTTGCCGTTCCAGATCGACCAGACCTGGTCCTCGTCCGCGGGTGCGCCGTAGTCGGTGGTCGACGCGGCCGCGAGAGCCCCGGTGGCCCAACCGAACTGCATGCACTGCTCGGCCGACCAGCCCTTGAGGATTCCGTACAGCATGCCGCCGACCGAGCCGTCGCCGCCGCCGATGCGGTCGAGGACGCCGATGGACCGCGGCTCGGCGACGTGGAACTCACCGTCGCCGTATACCACCATGCCCCAGATGTGCTCGTTGACGCTGACGACCTCACGCAGCGTGGTGGCGATGAACTGGGCGTGCGGGAAGCGGGTACGGATCCGGCCGATCATCTCCTTGAAGGACGCGACCTGGTCGGTGAGACCGGTGCCGCCGGCTTCGGGGCCTTCGATGCCGAGGCAGAGCTGGAAGTCCTCCTCATTGCCGATGAGGACGTCGCACTCCTCCGCGATCTCTGTGAACGCCTCGCGCAGCTCGGCCTCGCGACCCTTCCAGAACGTGGCCCGGTAGTTCATGTCCATGGAGATCGCCGTGCCGTGCGCCTTCGCGGCGCGCGCGAGCGCGAGGCAGAACTCCTTGGTGTTCGGCGACAGCGCAGCGACCAGGCCGGACATGTGCAGGACCTTCACGCCCTCGGTACCGAACAACGCATCGAGGTCGAAGTTCTTGACGTCGAGGTCGAGGCCCACCTCGCCCGCACGGTCGTTCCACACGCGAGGTCCACGACTGCCGTAGCCGGAGTCGGCGATGTTGAACTGGTGCCGGTACCCCCAGGGGCCGCCCTGCGGAAGGTCAGGACCGCGGTACGACATGTTGCGGGCCCGGAGATCGGCCTTGATGAACGCGGAGATGGGACTGCCCGCGACGAAGTTGGTGAGCGCCAGCGTGGGCAGCCCGAGGTAGCTGGGGACGCTCGCCACGTTGGTCTCCGCGGAGGTGGCCTGCATCACGTACCGGCTGGAGACGTGGACCGCCTGGGCGTTCTCCGGGGTGATCCGTACGCCCATGGACGTCGGGACGACGAGTGACCAGGTGGCGTCTTCGCGAAGCTGCATCGACACTTCTCTCGTTTTGGCGTGCTGCGAGCACACACGTGCTGACGTCTGCATCCTGCCGCTACATCTCCCGGGGATGGGACGGTTTCCGGGACTTGTCCCGACCCGCACCGCCGGTCGAACGACCTCGCGGTCGTGTTGTTAGCGTGGCCCCAACCGATCGAGAGGTGACCATGACCGTCCGAGACGATCTCCGGGCCCAGGTGGAGGCGTTGCGGCCGGACGTGGAGGCAGTGGCGCGGGCCATCCACTCCGAGCCCGAGACCGCCGACGAGGAGCATCGCGCCGTCGCGCGCCTGGTCGAGCTCTTCGCCGGGTACGGCTTCATGGTCGATGCGGCTCCCGGCGACCCCACGGCATTCGTCGCGCGGGCCGGATCTGGCGGTACGACTGTCGCGGTCTGCCTCGAGTACGACGCGCTGCCCGAGCTCGGCCACGCCTGCGGGCACAACCTCATCTCCGGCGCTGGAGCCCTCGCCGCCCTGTCACTCGCCATTCACGCCGACGACCTCGGCCTCACCGTGCTGGCGGTGGGGTGTCCGGCTGAGGAGCGCGGCGGAGGGAAGATCCCGCTGATCACCGAGGGCGTCTTCGACGACGTCGACCTGGCGATCATGATCCACACCGTCCCGGACGGTATCCGCCTCGACCCGCGCGGAACGTCGAGCCAAGCCATCGGCCAGTTCCTGGCGACGTACACCGGCAAGGCCGCGCACGCCGCTGCCGCGCCCCACCTCGGTCGCAACA
>DAIPZP010000185.1:0-4156 GCA_036782155.1 Propionibacteriaceae bacterium | reverse complement strand
GACCTGGCCCCACTGGTCGTCGAGGCGGTTGGCGATGGCCTGCATGCGCTCAGCACCAGCGGCTTGGTAGATCATCGCCACCGTTGGAGTCGTGTGTCCGAGCATCTCCATCAGCTCTCGCACCGTGGCGCCCTGCTGGGCGGCGAGCGTCGCGGCGGTCTTGCGCAGGTCGTGGATGCGCAAGGTGGGCCGGTTGATCGCGGCGCGTGCCTTGAGGTGCGCCTTGCGCAGGAAGGAGTCGTGCAGCGGGGAGTGCCCGTCTCGCGCGACGAACAACAGCTCTTCTGCGGAGCGGCCCTTCGTCGCGTTCGCGAGGTCAGGCCGCAGGCTCGCCGGTGCGTAGACGGTCCGGATGCCGGCGGCGGTCTTCGGGTCGGAGATGATCGACTTCCCGGCGACGCGGTAGATCCCCTGCCGGACGGTGATCGCGCCGGTGACCGGGTTCACATCTTTGAGCCTGAGTGCGCGCACCTCGCCGGAGCGCAGCCCGCACAGGGCGGCCAGCATCAGCGGCAGCCGATGCTCCTCGTCGAGCGCGTCGTAGTAGGCGCGTAGCTCCGGCATGGAGAGCGCCTCGGCCCTGTGCACGGGGGCGGGCTTGCCGGCGGCGCCTCTGACGGTGCAGGGGTTCGCCTCGATGAGCCGCTCGCTCACAGCCTCCGACATGACGGATCGCAGCAGGTTGTAGGCGTTGGCTGTTTGGGTCGGGTGCTTGTGCGCGCTGGAGGCGCGGTGCCAGTCGCGGACGTGTCGCTCCGTGATCGTGCGGAGGTCCTTGTCCTTCAGCGGCTGGAGCTCACTGTCGACGAGGGTGCGGTACAGGTGGGCAGTTGACGCCTTCAACGGGTGGATGGGGCGGTTCTCGCGGGCTGTGATCACCGCCTCGGCGTAGGCGGCCAGGGTGTACTTCGCGGCGGGGTCGGCGGCCGGGTCGTCGTCGTCGGGATCCCAGATACCAAGGGTGATCTTGCGCAGGTTCGTGTCCAGCCACGCCTCGGCCGCGCCCAGGGTGGGGAACGTCCCCACGGCACGGTGCAGCTCTCCGTCAGGACCGACGTAGCGGGCGCGGTAGCGGACCGGCTTGCCGGGGATCGTGGACGGTCGCCTCTCGACCTGTCCGAACTTGCGGCGGACCACAGGTTTTTAACCTGCCTTCCTCGATTTGGGAGTAACTTTGGGAGTTCGGAGCAATCTCAGGTGCATCCTACGCGCGTGACGTGGACTCTGGAAACGAACAAAACCCCCTGCCAGGACCACTCCATTTGCGGTCTGACAAGGGGTTATGCTGTTGTCGGGGCGACAGGACTCGAACCTGCGGTCTCCTGCTCCCAAAGCAGGCGCGCTAGCCACTACGCTACGCCCCGCTCGCGGCGTACCGCGGGCTTCGCCAGCCTACCCTGGCTCAGCGGGGGCTGTCGCCTCGGAGCGCGGCGGCCGGGCGGGGGAGCGGGATTCGTCGGCCACGTACAGACGGGGTAGCATGGCGGGGCGCGTCAGCGCGGCCGATCCACGTTGCCGTGCACCAAACCCGTACGTCCGTCAGGAGTGTCTCTTGCCCAGCACCGTCGAGCAGCTGAGCCCCACCCGGGTGAAGCTCATCATCGAGATCCCCTTCGCAGATCTCAAGCCTGCCATCGACAAGGCCTACAACCAGATCGGTTCGCAGATCACGGTTCCGGGCTTCCGCAAGGGCAAGGTGCCGGCCGCAGTCATCAACCAACGCGTCGGCCGCGGCACCGTACTGCAGGACGCGATCAACGAGACGATCCCGCAGGCGTACGCCGCCGCCGTCGCTGAGCACAAGCTCACGCCGCTCGCGCAGCCGGAGATCGACATCACCAAGCTCGAGGACAACGACCGCGTCGAGCTGGTTGCCGAGGTGGACGTACGCCCGGAGTTCGACCTTCCTGACTTCACAGTCGTCAAGGTCGCGGTCGACAACGCACCGGACACCGCCCCGATCATCGAAGAGCGCACCGACATGCTGCGCCAGCGCTTCGCCACGACCACCGAGGTCGAGCGCGCGGCTGAGAACGGCGACCTCGTGGTCCTCGACCTCGACGGCTCCACCGACGGCGCGCCGCTCGAAGAGGCCAGCGCGCAGGGCATCTCGTACATCCTCGGGTCCGGCGGCATGCTCGACGGTCTCGACGAGGCGATCGCCGGGCTCAAGGCCGGTGACACCACGACGTTCACGTCCACCCTCGTCGGTGGTGCGCTCCGCGGCCAGGAGGCCGACGTCAAGGTGAACGTCTCCAAGGTCTCCTCGCGTGAGCTCCCCGAGCTGAACGACGACTTCGCGCAGCTCGTCAGCGAGTTCGACACGCTGGACGAGATGAAGGCAGACCTCGCGGACTCCGCGGTACGCCAGGCCCGCCTCGAGCAGGCTGGCAGCGCTCGCGACAAGGTCCTCGAGGCCGTTCTGGAGCTGACGACCTTCGAGCTTCCCGAGCGCCTGATCGAGGCCGAGAAGCAGGCCCGTCGGGCTCAGATCGACAACCAGCTCCGCCAGGCGGGGCTGACGATCGAGTCGTACCTCGACGGCAACGATTCGGAGCCGGCTCAGTCTCCGGAGGAGTTCTGGACGAACGTCGACACGTCGTCCGAGAAGTCGCTCAAGGCCCAGGTGCTCCTGGACAAGGTCGCCGACGACCGCGAGATCAGCGTCGACAACCAAGAGCTCACGATGCTGATCTACCGCAAGGCGCAGGAGAACGGCACGACGCCCGAGCAGGAGCTCTCGCACATGCAGGAGCACGACCACATGGGCGAGTGGGTCGGCGAGATCCGCCGCGGCAAGGCCCTGGGCCTGATCGTCGCCGGCGCGACCATCACCGATGCCGACGGCAAGGCTGTCGACCTGTCCCGTCTCAATGCGGACGGCACGTTGAACGAGGACGAGGCGCCGACCGAGGCGCCCGCTTCCGAGGAAGCCGCCGAGGAGAAGCCGAAGCGCAAGAAGGCTCCGGCGCCGACCTTCGACGAGGCCGCCGCCGCCACCAAGGCGAAGCTGGCCACGTCGGACGACGAGGCGTAAACCCTCTCAGTCACCGAAGTCCCCGGACCTTTCGTCAGGTCCGGGGACTTCGTCATGTTGGGGGTACGGGACGTCGCTGAAGCGCATCTGTGACACTGCGCCGTCAGCGAACAGAGCCTCATGATCCTCAGTTCTGTCGGTACGAGCCGGTAGGTTCTTATGCGTGACCACGAACGACGAAACTCCCCGCATGGCGGCAATGCCCGGCGTAGGCAGCATGAGTGATTCCGTGTACCAGTCCCTGCTCTCGAACCGGATCATCTTCCTCGGTTCGGAAGTGAAGGAGGAGAACGCGAATGCGATCTGCGCGCAGATGCTGCTGCTCAACGCAGAAGATGCCCACAAGGACATCTACCTCTACATCAACTCTCCCGGCGGCTCCGTCGACTCCGGCATGGCGATCTTCGACACCATGCAGTGGATCTCGAACGACGTCGCGACGGTCGCGATGGGCCTGGCAGCCTCGATGGGCCAGTTCCTCCTGAGCGCCGGCACGAAGGGCAAGCGATTCGCGCTGCCGCACAGCCGGATCATGATGCACCAGCCGTCGGGCGGCCTCGGCGGCACGGCCTCCGACATCCGCATCCAGGCCGAGCAGTCGCTCCACATCAAGAGGACGATGGCCGGGCTCATCGCCCAGCACACCGGCCAGACCGTCGAGCAGATCGAGGCCGACTCCGACCGTGACCGTTGGTTCACGGCCGATCAGGCGCTCGCGTACGGGTTCATCGACCACGTCTTCGAACGCGCCGCCCAGATCCCGACCGCTGCACCGAACAAGTGAGGACTGCCCACAACATGACGACTTCTTCTGACATGCCCATGTTGCCCGGCGGCCTCGCCCCGGCCGGCCCCCGCGCCGACTACTACATCCCGCAGTGGGAGGAGCGCACGAGCTATGGCGTGCGCCGCGTCGATCCGTACACGAAGCTCTTCGAGGACCGGATCATCTTCCTCGGCACGCCGATCTCCGACGACATCGCCAACGCGGTGATGGCGCAGCTGCTGTGCCTCCAGTCGATGGACGCCGAGCGCCAGATCAGCATCTACATCAACTCGCCCGGCGGCTCGTTCACCGCGCTGACGGCGATCTACGACACGATGCGCTTCATCAAGCCG
>DAIPZP010000184.1:0-4210 GCA_036782155.1 Propionibacteriaceae bacterium | reverse complement strand
ATTCTCGTGGGTATCGCCACAGTTCGACCTCAGTGAGCCGTCCGGGCAGCTCGGCGACCTGGCGACGTTGCTCGACGGGGCCGGGGTCACAGGGGTCGACCGGTACGACGAGCTGGCCAAGCTCCACGAGCACCTCGTCGCGAAACGTGCCGGAGCGATGGGTACCTCGTACGCCGGCATGATCGCCCACGACGACCTGACCTCGCTCGCGGTGCTGCGATCGCTGGTGGCAGGGCCCATCGGCGTCACCGGCTTCTCCGGCGGCGGCGGTCGGGCGCTGACGCTGTCGGCGCTGGAGCCTGTCGACAAGGTGGCGATCGTAGCCATGATGGCAACGTACGAGTCGCTGATCCCCGACTACCTCGATGGCCACTCGTGGTTGTTGCACACACCCGGCGTGGGCCGCGTACTTGGCCTGCCTGAACTCGCGGCGGGCCGCCGTACGCATGCGCTCCAGGTCGCCTACTGCGAGCAGGACACCCTGTTCTCCCTGGCCGGCATGGAGGCAGCTGACGAGGCCCTCACCCGACTCTTCAGCGGCGCCACAGGCTCGTACCGCGGCATCTTCGTCCCGACGCCCCATGCCGTGACGCGAGAGATCCACGCCTTGGTAGCGGACTTCCTCACCGCCTAACCGCGGGGAGAGTCAGCGATTCGGTGGGGTCCAGGTCGCCTTGGCGGCCGGGTTTGCCCAGGGAGCGCCGACGTCGGCGTAGCCCTTGCCCTCTGCCAGACAGCGGAGCTGCCAGGTGTCGATGTTCTCGACGACCGGGTAGCGGAAGTCGCCGGTGCCTCGCCAGTCGATGTACGCCTCGTCGATCGCGACCGGATCGGGAGCGGTCTGCGTGGCCTCGAGCAGCGCCATGAAGCCGACGGTGTCGGAGAGCGGCACGAGCAGCGGAGCCCCGGACTCGCGATGCTCGACGAGGTTCTCCAGCAGGTCCGTACGTTCCGTGTGCTCGCTGGTCCTGTTGCCGTCGATCTCGGCGAAGATGTCATCGGTCGTGTACGTGAGCGTGACGCGCCCCTTCGTACCGACCAGCGTGACCGTCGGCTCCTCCTGGACCGGCCCGCACAGTGTGAGGCTCACGTCGATCGGAACCCCATCTGTGCGGCGGATCTTCACCCAGCTCGTGTCGTCGGCCTCGATGTCGTGCGCGTGGTACAGCTCGGTCTCGATGGACGCGATCTGGCTGATGTCTCTCAGCCCGACAAGGGCAAATGCCGTAGCGAACGAGTGCGCCAGCGGGTTCGTACAGACCCCGTCCGCCACGCGCTTGCCATTCATGACCCGCTTGCCCGCCCACGCGGCGCGGCCGTAGTACGCGTTGTCGCGCAGCCACATGCCCCAGATCTGTACGTTCGTCAGCTCGCCGATGCGGGCGGCCAGCTCTCGGACCCGCCGCAGGGCATCAGACCCCGAAGCCTGGAACCCGATCTGTACGGAATGGCCGCTTGCCTTCTCCGCCTCCTGCAGCAGCCAGAAGTCGTCGAGCGAGGCCACGGGCGGCTTCTCGAGCATCACGTCGGCCCCGGCGGCCAGCGCCTGGCACGCGAGCGCGTAGTGCGTACCGATCGGCGTCGCGATGTTCACGATGTCGACCTCATGGTTCGCCAAGAGCTCGTCGAGGGTCGCGTACCACGGCACGTCGCGGCCCTCGAGCGCCCCGGCAGGATCTGCCGTCGCCACGAGCTCGACCCGTCCCATCGCCGCCAAGCGGTCCACCCGCTCCAGGTGGATCGCGCCGAATCCCCGAAGGCCGACCTGCCCAATCCGTACAACCCTGCTCACATCACCGCTCCTGTCCGCCACGGAATGATCTCCTCGTTGCCGACGCCGAGATCCTCGGACGCCGTGGGTCGGCCCGACGCCGTGGCGCAGATCAGGTCGAGCAGCTCCTCGCCGAGTTCGGCGATCGGCCGCCCGTCAAGTACGGGCCCGCAGTCGAGGTCGATGTCGCCCGACATGCGCCTAGCGACGTCGGAGTTGGTCGCCAGCTTGAGCGTGGGCGTCGGCTTCGAGCCGAAGACGGATCCTCGGCCGGTGGTGAAGCAGACGATCGTCGCGCCGCCGGAGATCATGCCGGTCACCGAGACGGGGTCGTAACCGGGCGTGTCCATGATGACCAGACCGGAGTCCGGCACCCGCGCCCCGTAGTCGACGACCGCGCTCACCGGTGCGGTTCCCGCCTTCGCGACCGCGCCCAGCGACTTCTCCACGATCGTCGTGATGCCGCCAGCCTTGTTGCCGGCCGACGGGTTGGCGTCGAGCGTGGCGCCGTTGTCGGCCGCGTACGCCTCCCACCAGGCGATCTTGTCGTACAGCGCGCTGGCCACGTCCGGCTCCGTCGCACGCGCCGCGAGCAGGTGCTCGGCGCCGTAGATCTCGGGCATCTCAGCGAGGATCGCCGTGCCGCCCGCCCCTACGATGACGTCGCTGGCGTAGCCGAGCACCGGGTTCGCGGTGAGCCCGGACCACGCGTCGGAGCCGCCGCACTTCAGGCCGAGGACGAGCTCGCCGAGGCCGCACTCCGTACGCCTCACGCCGATCTGGCTCGCCAGCTCCGTCACCAGCTCCACCCCGTGACGTACCGCCGCCTTCGTCCCGCCGACGTCCTGGATCGTGTACGAGACCGTCGGGATGTCCGTCACACCCAGGTCGGCGAGGAACTGGTCCATGGTGAGCACCTCACACCCCAGCCCCACCACGACGAGGCCGCCGATGTTCGGGTGGGTGGCGTAGCCGACGAGCGTCCGCCGCAGCGTCTCCCACGCGGGCCCCTTGGCCTCCAGCCCGCACCCCGACCCGTGGGTGAGTGCGACGACCCCATCGACGCCAGCCGGCAGGTCGACGAGGTCGAAGTGGCGCGCGATGTGCTGGGCGACCGTGGCCGAGCAGTTCACGAGAGTCAGCACGCCGATGTAGTTGCGCGTGCCGACGCGGCCGTCGGCGCGGCGAATGCCTGCGAACGTGCGGGGCGTGGACGATCCCGGCCGCACGCCCGCATGCGTGTCCTCGGCGACCCGAGCGTCCCTGGGCGGCATGCCGAGGTTGTGCGTGTGCACGTGCCCACCACGCGCCACGGCCTCGTTCAGCGAGCCGATGATCTGCCCGTACTTGCGGACCAGCGCTCCGGCGCCCAGATCGCGTCGCGCCAGCTTGTGCCCGACGGGGATGTCGCTAGCGACGGTGACGGGCGTCTGGTCCGCCGCGCTCACCGTCTCGCCGCCGCTCAGCGAACGCAGCGCGACGTACACGTCGTCGGTGGGGTGGAGCAGCAGCAGGTCAGCCGCGCTCACGACTGCCTCGGCGGCGCGGTGGTGCCGCGGATGACGAGGGCGGTGGCTAGCACCTGCTCGACGGGGGTGGCGTCGGCGTCCCCGAGGCAACGCAGGAGCAGTGCGACCGCGGCCTCACCCGCCTCGAACCGGGGCACATCGACGGTGGTCAGAGACGGGACGGCGAGCAGCGACAGCATCGTGTTGTCGCAGCCCACCACGGACATGTCGCCGGGAACGTCGACGCCACGGGCTCCGAAGCGGCGCATCGCGCCGAGCGCGACGACATCGTTGTAGGCGATGAGTGCAGTGGCCGGTGTAGCGAGAGTGAGGTCGGCGGCCGCCAGACCTCCGTCGATCGTCGGCGCGACCGAACCCAGCTCGTACAGCTCGACCCCCAGCTCGGCAGCGTGCTTCCTCAACGAGGCCGTACGCATCCCGCCCGACCAGGACTGAGGCGGACCTGCGGCGTACGCGACGTCGTGGTGCCCCAGAGCACGGACGTTCACGAGCGCCTGCCGCACGCCCTCGCCGAAGTCGGCGCTGACGCTCCACCAGCCCGGTGCCTGCCGGTGGATGAGCACGATCGGGATGTTGAGGTCGTCGGGCAAATCCTCGATCGCCGACCGGGGCGAGGCGAGGATGACTCCGTCGACCTGACGGGCCAGGCTCCGCAGCGCGTCGCCCTCCAGCCGCGCCTGCTCGTCGGTGTCGGCGACCAGGATCGCATGGCGGGCCTCACGGGCGCTGCGCTGCACGCCCTTGATGATGTCGGCGAAGAACGGGTTGGCGAGATCAGGGACGACCAGGCCGATGTTCCCGGAGCGGCCGGTGATCAGGCGTCGCGCCGCCGGGTTCGGGCTGTAGCCGAGGCGACGAGCCTCGGTGAGCACTCGCCGGCGGGTGTTCTCCGAGACCGCTCCCGTTTCCG
>DAIPZP010000183.1:3112-4225 GCA_036782155.1 Propionibacteriaceae bacterium | reverse complement strand
CCGGTGTGGATGGCGCCGTCGAAGGCGATGCGGCCACCGCCGACCGTGGCGAACAACACGCCGGCGCCGGCAAGCATGACGTCGACCGCGCCGATGAAGTCGGCCGCGCCCGGCTGGAACGGGCTCACCACACCCCACTGCACGAACGCGAGCTGGGCGATCGCGAGGATCAGCAGCAGGAGTCCGGCGATGCGCGTGCCGAGGCCGATGACGAGCATGACCGCGATCGCGATCTCCAGGCCGATCTGCGTCCAGGCGATGATCCCCGGGCTGGGCGCGATGGTCGCCGCCCACATGTCGCGGGTCGCGCTGAGGTGGGTGATGTGCTGCCACGCCCGGATGCCGACCACGGCGGCGATGACCAGCCGGAACAGCAGGACGCCGAGCGAGGGGAGGCCCTTGTACGTGCTGGGCGTCGTGAACTTGGTGACCAGCGGCTCGTCCGCATCGTCGGGAGCGGCGATCACCTTGCCAAGCTGCCGGTCGCGCGCCGCACGCTCTTCGCGGCGCACGCGCGCCGCCTCCTGCGCGTCGAGGACAGCCGTCCGCTCCATCAGAGGTACGGCCGCCAGAGGTACGGCCGCGGCAACAGCGCCAGCCGGTAGCGCGACCGTGGGTGCCTCGTCGCGGAACAGCGAACGCTGGGCGGCGGTCGCCTCGGAGTCGGGCGTGACCTCGTCCGCCGGCAGATGCTTCGCCTCGGGATGTACCTCGGCCCAGGACGAGGGCGGCTCGATCGGATGGATGCGCGTCGGCTCGTCGACATCACTCGACTCGACCTGCTCGACGACCGGCTCCGCGTCGACGACCGCGGGCTCTTGCGCAGCATGGGCGGGTACGAAATCGTCAGCCTCGCTGACTCGCTCGGGGGCTACATCGGTCGGCTCCACCACGACGGGCTCGGACGACCCGGCGACCGGGTGCGAGATGAACTCGTCGGCCTCGTAGACGCGCTCGGTAGCGACCTCCGGCTCGCGGATAACCGGCTCCGCCGCCAGGACTTCGGCCGCGACCGGTTCAGCTACCAGGACCTCGGCTGCGGCCGGAACCTCGACGGAAGCGGCCTCGTTCCCGGGGATATTGGCTGCGACGGGTGTGTCCGGCGTTGCGTCC
>DAIPZP010000183.1:0-3012 GCA_036782155.1 Propionibacteriaceae bacterium | reverse complement strand
CACCGGCGCAGCGGCGGGCTCGGCGGGCTCATCGGTCTGGGTGAACCACGAAATGGCCTCGTCAACGCGATCGCGCAGGGGGTGCGACTCGTCCGGTTGGTTCGTCACGGCTTCTCCTCGGTCAAGATCCTCGGGTGGTCAGACAGGTTCATGTTCCCACTCAGCGTTGCGTAGCCCGCGGACCACCGCGCGCGTGCCGTCCGAATAGGCCCGCGTTGCGGCAGCGTAGGGTCGGCCTGTGAGCACACATCACCCGCTGGAGGCGCCGATCCTGCCAGGGCTCGCGGAGGCCGTGGCAGTGAGCCGCCGAGCGATCGACCGGTATGCGTACTCCCACGATGCCTCCCACTATCAGTTCGTCCCCGACGCAGTGGCGACGCCGACCAATGCCGCGCAGGTCGCCGCCCTCTTTCGGGCCGCCAAGGCCAACAGCCGCACGCTGACGTTCCGCTCCGGCGGAACCTCGCTGTCCGGCCAGGCCGGCACCTCCGACATCGTCGTCGACACCCACCACCACTTCCGTACGGTCTCCATTACCCCCGACGGCAGCGTTCTCACGGCCGGACCAGGCACCACCATCAGCCGCGCCAACGCCTCCCTTCGCCGCCTCGGCCGCGTACTCGGCCCCGACCCTGCCTCGGACGTGGCCTGCACGGTCGGCGGCATCGTCGCCAACAACTCCTCGGGCATGACGTGCGGCACCCACGCCAACCCGTACGCGACCCTGGACTCACTCATCGTCGTGCTCCCGAGCGGCACGATCCTCGACACGGGAGCCCCCAAGGCGACCGAGAAGCTGCGTCGCCTCGAGCCCGGTCTCTACGCGGGCCTCGCCTCGTTGCGTGCCCGCGTCCGCACCGACCCCCAGATGGCCGCGACGATCCGGCGGCGGTTCTCGATGAAGAACACGATGGGGTACGCGGTCAACGCGCTGCTCGACTACGAGGACCCGCTCGACATCCTGGCTCACCTCCTCGTCGGCAGCGAGGGCACGCTCGGCTTCGTCTCCGAGGCCCGGTTCCGTACGCTGCCGATCCCTGCTTACGTCGGCACGGCGCTGCTCACGTTCCCCACGCTCGCCGCGGCCACCGAGTCGCTGCCCACGCTCGTCGACTCGGGGCTCGCGGTGATCGAGCTCATGGATGCCGCCTCGCTGCGCGTCGCACAGGGCCTCGCCGGCACGCCGGACACCATCGCCGGGCTGCACGTCGAGGACCACGCGGCCCTGCTCGTCGAGCACCACGCCGACTCGGCCGACAAGCTGGCCGACCGGATGGAGGCCCTCGGGGCGCTGACCGCCGACCTGCGGCTGGCCACGCCGATCGCGATCGCTACCGACGCGGCGGAGAAGGCGAGGCTGTGGAAGGTGCGGAAGGGGCTGTACGCGTCGGTCGCCGGCTCCCGCCCTTCCGGCACGACGGCGCTGCTCGAGGACGTCTGCGTACCGGTCGATCGGCTGCTCGCGACGTGCGAGGGCTTGACGGAGCTGTTCGCGCAGCACTCGTACGACTCCAGCGTGATCTTCGGCCACGCCCGCGACGGCAACATCCACTTCCTCGTCAACGAGCGGTTCAGCGAGCCGGCCTCGCTCGCCAGGTACGAGGCGTTCACGGCCGACATGGTCGATCTCGTCCTCGCGCAGGACGGCAACCTCAAGGCCGAGCACGGCACGGGCCGGATGATGGCGCCGTACGTGGAGCGCCAGTACGGACGTGACCTGTACCAGGTGATGCGCGAGATCAAACGCCTCATCGACCCCGACGGCCTGCTCAGCCCCGGCGTGGTGCTCCCGGTCGTGGGAGCGTCGACCGTCATCGACGTCCGCAGCCTCAAGCTGCCGGTCACCGTGGAGTCCGAGGTTGATCGCTGCGTCGAGTGCGGCTTCTGCGAGCCCGGCTGCCCGTCCAAGGACATCACGCTCACGCCGCGCCAGCGGATCACGGTGCGCCGCGACATGGTCGCCCTGCGCGCCGCCGGGGACACGGCCGCCGCGGACGAGCTGGAGCGCGACTACGAGTACGCGGGCATCGACACGTGCGCCGTCGACGGGATGTGCGGGCTGGCGTGCCCGGTCTCGATCAACACCGGCGACCTCACGCGGCGCCTGCGGCGTGAGCAGGCCAACCCCGTACTGGCCGCCACGTGGGGGCTGGCTGCCCGCGCCTGGGGAGCCGGGACGCGCGGAGGCGGGTTCGCCCTCCGGGTGGCCGATGCGTTGCCCGCCCGAGTCGTCACCGGCATCACGACCGTCGCTCGCAAGGTGGTCAGCACCGACGTCATGCCGCGCTACGACGGCACGCTGCCCGGCGGGGGCTCGCCACGCGTCGCGGGCAAGGTGGGCGCGGGAACGCCACAGGCTGTGTACGTGCCGGCGTGCATCCAGACGATGTTCGGCCCCGAAGCCGGTGGCGATGGGGTGATGGCTGCGTTCCGAGAGCTGTGCGAGCGTGCGGGCGTCACCTTCGAGGTGCCCAAGGGCGTCGGCAGCATGTGCTGCGGCACGCCGTGGAAGTCGAAGGGGTACGCCGCCGGCTACGCGCGGGTGAGCGACCGCACCCTGCCTCTGCTGTGGGAGGCGTCAGGCCACGGGCGGGTGCCCGTCGTCGTCGATGCCGCGAGCTGCACCGAGGGCTTCCAGGTGATGCTGGAGCAGGCGGCCACCTCGTACCCCGGCCTGTCCTTCGTCGACGCGACCACGTACGTGGCGCACCACGTCCTGCCCGCCCTGACCGTCGCCCGCACTCTCGGGAGCGTGGCCGTGCATCCCACGTGCTCGAGCGCACAGATCGGCTCGACCGAGGACCTGCTCGCGATCTGCGACGCGATCGCCGACGAGGTCGTCGTCCCGCTCGACAGCGGCTGCTGCGCGTTCGCGGGCGACCGCGGCATGCTGCACCCCGAGCTCACCGCCTCGGCCACGGCCCGCGAGGCGGCGGAGGTGATCGCGCGCGACCACGACGCGTACGTCTCCACCAACCGCACCTGCGAGCTCGGCATGTCCCGTGCGACCGG
>DAIPZP010000182.1:0-4229 GCA_036782155.1 Propionibacteriaceae bacterium | reverse complement strand
TCTCGCTGCTCGACGACTTCTCCGTACCAGACGACTTCTCGGAGCTTGTCGTCGCGCTCGCTGCGGCGGCCTTGCCCTTGGTGCGGTTGTCGGTGGCGTAGAAGCCAGAGCCCTTGAACACGACGCCCACGGCCGAGTAGACCTTGCGGAGCGTCCCATCGCACTCAGGGCATTCGGTCAGCGACGGGTCGGAGAACTTCTGCACGGTCTCCAGCTCGCTGCCGCAGTCGACACAGCGGTACTGGTAGGTGGGCATCGGCTTAATCCTCCACATCGGGCGTACGGGCCGTCACGAGCAAACATCGGGGACGAGCCGTGTGAAATGGTACAGCCTGCTCAACGCCTCGCCGTGGCGTTCGATTCCTCGTGGACCAGTGCTCAGCGAGACCGCACGACACGCGTCGGCATGACGATCGCCGACACAGGCAGGTCCCACGGATCGAGCGGCAGCGACTCGTACAGCTCGTCATCGTTGAGCAGCAGCCAGCGCTCCGACGTCGTACCGGCCAGCGCCCTGTCGTACCATCCGCCGCCCGTCCCGAGCCTGTCGCCGGCGAGCGTGCCCGCCATGCCCGGCACGATCACGAGCTCCGCCTGCTCGATCGCGGCGACGCCGAGCGGCTCGGACGTCGGTTCGGGAATGCCCCACAAGCCGCTTCGCAGTCCCGCGCGCCCTTCGTACACAGCCCAATCCGGCGCCCGTCTGGGCCCCTCGGCAGTCGGCGAGAGCAGCGGCAGCAGCACGATCACACCCTGTGCGGCCAGCGCCTCGAGCAGCTCCCCGGTGCCCGGCTCGGCGCCAGCACTCGCGTACGCAGCCACCACCGTCGGCGTCCAACCGTCAAGTGCCGCGAGCAGCAGTTCCGTACGCGCCCTGTCGTCAGCGAGCCGCTCGTTGGGGGTCCGGGCCGCCCGCGAGGCACGAACCGCCGCGCGGATCGCGTCCTTGGTCGGCTGGCCGATTTGGGGTCTCGCCCGCTCGGCGCCCGGTGAGGATGAGGCCATTGACCTATCGTAAGGAGCATGCCGTTGTTCCGACGAAGGACAGATAAGCCTGCGCCAGTACGGGAGACGGTGTGGCCGCCTTTACCGACGCCCGCGCCCGATCTCGGCCCGTCGCGCAGCATGGCCGCGCATCGCGAGTTCGTTCTCGGCCTTGTCGCCCCGTTGATGCCGTTCGGCATGGCACTGGTCGACGCCGTCGGGCTCCAGGTCAGCGAGAACATCCATGCCGACTCGCCCGTACCCGCCTTCGAGGCGGCCGCGGTCGACGGCTACGCCGTCCGGGCGTCCGACGTCCGCGGCGCCACCGCCCGTACCCCCGTGAAGCTCCCCGTCGACGGTCAGGTCTGGGTCGGCGACGATCCGCTGCCGCAGATGACCGCGAGGAGGATCCGGGTCGGACAGGAGCTTCCTGTCGGTGCCGACACCGTCGTGGCTACGGCGATCACCGACGGCGGTACGGAGAGCGTCACCATCCGGGCCACCGCGCTCCGCGGCCAGAACGTGAGCGAGGAGGGGTCGGACATCGCCGAGGGCGCGTTGCTCGTGGACAAGGGCACGGTGCTGGACTCGTCCATGGTGGCCGTCCTCGCTGCGAGTGGGATCGACAAGGTCCTCATACGCCCTCGCCCGCGCGTCGTCGTCGTCTCCGTGGGGAGCGAGCTGGTCGCCCCGGGCCGCGCGCTGGGGCAGGGTGAGAAGTATGACGTCGACTCCTACCTCTTGGCCGCAGGCGCCAAGGCCATCGGTGCCGAGGTGTGGCACGTGGGCGTCATCCGCGACAACGCCGACGAGGTACGGCAGGTGCTCGCGGACCAGCAGATCCGCGCCGACCTCATCGTCGTGAGCGGTGGTCTGACGGACGGACCGCACAGCGTCGTCGCCACGGCCGTCCACGAGCTCGGTCCGTACGACGTCGCCGAGGTCGCGGTCGATCCAGGCGGCTGGCAGGGCTTCGGCCTCCTCGGTGACGACGAGGTGCCGGTCATCATGGTGCCGGGCGAGCCCGTGAGCGCGTTCGTCGCGTTCGAGGCGTTCGTGAAGCCGGCGATCCTGCAGCTCATGGGTGCCGAGCCGGTGCTGCCGGAGACGTACGTGGCGAAGGCCGCGATGGGGATGACCTCCACAGCGGGTGTTCTCGACCTGCGTCGTGGACTCGCCACGGAGAACGCGGCAGGCCTCATGGTGTCGCTCGTCGGCGCCCACGCGCCGCTCCTCGTCAGCGAGCTCACCCAGTCCAACGCCTTGGTGCTCCTAGGGCCGGACACCGACTTCGTGGCCGCTGGCGACGAGGTCGACATCTGGCTGCTGGACGGCTGAGCCTGGCCATGACGGGGCCTATCTACCCAGCGGAGCATCGCTGGCCCGCCACGATCTCGTACGGCGGCGTGACTCTCGTCCCGTTCCGCCGGCGGGATGTACGGGCGTGGGACGCGATGCGGCGTCGCAACTCGGCGTGGCTGCGTACGTGGGATGCCACCACTCCGCCGGGCGGCCAGCGGCTCGCGGCGCGGTCGATGATGGGCCAGTTCACGTACGAAGCCAAGCGGGGCGAGATGCTGCCGTGGCTCATGCGGTTCGATCCCACCGGTGGGGACAAGGGCGAGCTCGCGGGGCAGCTCACCGTGTCGGCGATCCGGTACGGGGCGGCGAGATGGGCGAGCATCGGTTACTGGATCGACCAGCGCTGGGCAGGTCGCGGCATCACGCCGGCGGCGGTTGCCCTGGCGACCGACTACTGCTTCAAGACGATGCAGCTCCACCGCGTCGAGATCGACATCCGGCCCGAGAACACCGCGTCGCTGCGGGTTGTGGAGAAGCTGGGCTTCCGGCACGAGGGCCTGCGGCCGCGCTTCCTGCATATCGACGGCGACTGGCGCGACCACGAGTGCTTCGCGCTGAATGCCGAAGAGGTACCGGACGGGATGTGGTCGCGGCTGGGTCCGGGAGTGCCGAGGCTCGGCTGAGCGGCTCGTGTGACGCGAGTGACGCATGTGGCCTGAGTGATTCGGCCTCCTCGGCGTGGCACCCGTCGAGACCTGACCGCCCTTGCCGTACATTCGTCGGCATGGGCACTACTGGGCTGATCTTCGGCGGCCTCGTCGCTGCCTGGTTGGCCTACCTCGTGCCCTGGTACCTGAGTCACCGTGACCAGACGCCGATCGACGTCGAGCACACGCTGAACTTCACCGAGGACGCGAAGCTGATCCACCTCGGCGACGACGCGGAGGCTCTTGACCCGGCTGATGTCTCGACCCCTCTGTTGCGAGCGGCGCTGAAGAGAGAGCTGCACGTACGGTCTCTGAAGGCGGCTCGTCGCCGTCGTCGCGTTCTCGTCTTGTTGCTTCTCTCCGTGGTGCTCTTGGGCGTCACGACGGGCTTCGGGCTGACCCGCTGGTGGACGGTGGTGGCCGGCGCCGGTGCCCTCGTGGGATGGCTGATCGCCTCGCGCTGGAGCATGGCGCTCGTCTACCGACGTCTCGACTCGAAGCTCGCCGACATCGAGCTGTTCGACGACGAGGAGACGATCGCGATCGCGCTCAACGACAGCTCGCTGGGCAGTGAGGACGATCTCCTCGCCGAGCACGAGCTCTCGATCGAGATCTCCGGACCCGTACCGACGATGAGCCTGTGGGACCCGATCCCCGTCACGCCGATCACGTACGTGTCCCGCCCGCTCACCCCTCGCACCGTACGCACGATCGACCTCTCGGCCCCGCACGCGCCCGGTCCGGTGGTCCCCGTGACCGCCGACGAGGGCCTCGACGCCGACGTCCGCGAGCACCGTCGCGCGTCCGGCGAGTAGCGCTCAGCGCGCACGTCGCGGGAGGCCCTGGCAGCCCTTTCTGGTTCCCGTCCGGCGGGGTCGCTGTGCTAGATTGGGCGACCGCAAGGGGCTATGGCGCAGTTGGTAGCGCGTCTCGTTCGCAATGAGAAGGTCAGGGGTTCGAATCCCCTTAGCTCCACCAAGGTGACCGGACGAAAACCTGTGACATGAGCAATGTTGGCGGGGTTCGGTTCGTCCGAGTCTCCCTGGTCTGAGAGCCTCCCGGTTTCGGGGGGCTCTTCGCATGCCTGGCCTTGTGTGGCCGCGTGTCGCGCTGGTGAGTCGAGGACCTGGTTCATAGGGGTTGAGTTGCTCGACGGCCTGGACGGCCGATCCGCCGATTTCGGCGCCGGTCTCTGGGCTGATCAACACCTTCTGGAAGAAAGCTTGGTTCATGAGC
>DAIPZP010000181.1:0-4315 GCA_036782155.1 Propionibacteriaceae bacterium | reverse complement strand
TCGTCGCCGTCCTGGGTACGGGTTTGGTCGACTCCCGTCAGCCCGTCATCACCGCGGACGACCTTGGTTTGACAAGGGGCGATGGCATCTTCGATGCCACCAGGGTGCTTACTGACGCGGACGGCCACAGCGTGGTGGAGCACTTGAACCGGCATCTTGCGCGCCTGACACGATCGGCGCTCGCGGTGGAGCTGCCCACGCCGGACCTGGGCGCGATCTCGGCCCTCGTCACGGAGGCGCTAGCCGCGTGGACCACGCCCGGTGAGGCGGCGCTCAAGATCGTGCACACCCGCGGCCTCGAGCACACTGCGACTCCGCAAGCGTCCACCCTGCTCACGATCACCGAGACCGAACCGGGCCGTCGCCGGCCGTTGGCGATCGCCACCCTCGCCCGTGGCTACTCCAGCGACACCTTCGCCGATGCCCCGTGGCTGCTCGGGGGCGCCAAGCTGCTCTCGTATGCGGTCCACACGTCCGCGAGGCGCGAGGCCGCGCGGCGCGGCGCGGACGATGCCCTCTTCGTGAGCAGCGACGGCTACGCGCTCGAAGCCCCCACCTCGTCGTTGCTGTGGGTCGCGGACGGAGCCCTACGCACGACCCCGACCGGTGCCACCGGCATCCTCGGCTCCGTCACGGTCGAGCTCCTCGAGGAGTGGGCCGCCGCCGAAGGCGTACGGTTCGAGCCCCTGCTCATCCGTCCCGGCGAGCTCCACTCGACGACCGGAGCGTGGTTGGCGTCGTCCGTCCGGGGCGTCTGCCCCATCGCCACTCTGGACGGCGCATCACTGCCGACGTCGGCGGACTGGACCCACCGGCTCGCGAGCGCTGCCGGGTTCTGACATGGCCAGCGCTGTGCGGCGAACGGCGGCTTGTTGTTGCGGCAACCGAGCCTTAACCGAAGTCGTACAGGGTGCACTGTCAGTTCACAGGAACTGCACAGACCCGGCCGTCAGGGTAGTGACATGTCAACGACCACAACCAACCGCCCGGTGATGCAGAGCGCCGCGGCCCCGCGGAGGGCGAAAGCCCGAGCCGCTGACTACGCCGCCTCTCTGCGTCGCCAGTACCGGCTGCGCTCGTTCGGCCGCAGCCTTCGCGCCGACCTTCTCACGGTCATCGCCTGGGTCTCGGTGGCGATGTCGATCTCGCTCTGGCTCGCTGACGGCGGACTCAACAAGATCACTAGCCTGGGCACCGCGCTGACGGCCGTGGGTATCGTCACCGGCCTCGTCGCGACCGACCTCGTCGTCCTTATGCTCCTGCTCGCCGCACGCATCCCCTTCGTCGATCGGGCGTTCGGCCACGATCACGCGGTTGCCGTCCACAGCAAGCTCGGCAAGTGGGTCATCTACGGCCTGCTGCTCCACGGCTGGTTCCTCCTGTGCGGGTACGCGGCGAAGGACGGCCTTGGCCTTGCCGGCGAGCTCAACTCGCTGCTCAGCGTCAGTGACCTCGTCCTCGGCGTGTGCGCCCTCGGCATCCTCATCGTTGTCGCCATCACGTCGATCATCTCGGTGAAGAAGTCGCTTCCCTACGAGGTGTGGCACGTGATCCACCTCGCCACGTACATCGCCGTCGGCTTCTCGTTGCCGCACCAGTTCTCGATGTCCGGCCTGATGGGCCCGACCAAGATGGCTCGCTGGTACTGGATCGGGCTGTTCCTCGTGACCGGCTTCGCGATCCTCGCGTACCGGGTCTTCCTGCCGATCTTCGCCTCCCTCGAGCACCAGCTCGTCGTGACGAAGGTGCGGTACGAGGCCAACGACGTGGTGTCGATCGAGATGCAGGGCCGTAACCTCCCGGCGCTCGACGTCGAGGGTGGCCAGTTCTTCCAGTGGCGGTTCCTCGCCAAGGGCCTGTGGTGGCACCAGCACCCGTTCTCGGTGTCGGCGGCGCCCACGTCCGACACGCTGCGGATCACGATTCGCGCGCTTGGTCGCGGGACCGAGGCCCTCATGAACGTACGGCCCGGCACGCGGGTCATGATCGAAGGCCCGTACGGGATCTTCTCTCACATGGCCCGCACGCTGCCCGGCCTGGTCCTCGTCGGTATCGGCATCGGCATCGCCCCGATCCGGGCGCTGCTGGAGGCGACCGACGTGGTCCCGGGACGTACGACCGTGATCCTGCGCGGCCACACCCCCGGCCAGCTCTACCTGCTGCGCGAGATCCAGGTCCTGTGCCAGGAGAGGGGTGCCCGCCTGATCACCCTTGTCGGGTCGCGTACCTCGAACCGCCTCGGCGAGACCGGCTGGATGCCCGCATCACACCGCGGCAACCGGCTCGTCGACCTGGTGCCGTACGTGGCCGACAGCGACCTGTACGTGTGTGGCCCGCAGACCGCCAGCGACCTGGTGATCGCCGATGCCCTGGCCTGCGGTACCCCGAGCGGTTCCATCCACAACGAAAGGTTCGTCTGGTGAGTACTCGAGCGAAATTCGCCGCAGTCATCGCCTCCGCGGGCGTCCTCGGGGCAGGGTGGGCCGCAGGTACCGCCAACGGAGCCACCGTCGCGAACACGACAACGACGGGCAACACGAACACGGGAACGACGACCTCGTCGACGAACACCGGCACAACAACCACCTCGAACGGCAGCACCACGTTCAAGGACGGCACGTTCACCGGTACGACCGTGCAGCATCGGTACGGCTCGGTGACGGTCACCGTCACTATCTCGGGCGGCAAGATCACCAACGTCACGGCCCAGGCGCTCGACGGCGGTGACCGCAGGTCCCAGTCGATCGACAGCCAGGCCGTCCCGATGATGAAGACAGAGGTCCTGTCGGCCAACTCGGCCAATGTGTCGACCATCGGCGGCGCGACCTATACGACGACGGCATACATCACCAGCCTCCAGTCAGCTCTCGCCAAGGCCTAGGGAAGAGGTCCAGAAGGCGTACGACATCGACGTGCTCGCGAGCGCAACAGACGGCACCGTCTGGGCGTCGCCGGTCTTCACCGCCTAGTCGTCGACCTCGCCCCAGTCGAGCTGGGCGTCGGGAATGCCGAGGGTTCGCCCGTACGCGACGACTTCCTCGTGCCCCTCGGGATCGCCGGTCCGGTAGCGGAAGATGCGGCCGGGGAAGACGACGACGTGGTCCTCACCGATGCGGAAGTCCGCGTACCAGTGGTGCGTCGGCTCCATGCCCGCCGACAGCTGCTTGGCGAACCGGTCAGCCGTCTCGTCGGGGCCCCGGAAGTCGATGATCGACCACTCGTCCGGCTGCTGAGAGGTGGCGCCGTCCACGGCCACGCGAAGGATTCTGTCGATCCGCAGTCCAGGCGTCGTGATGTCGGCACCGACGCGGAGGCTCTCCAAGATCAACCGTCCCGCGAACATCGCGCCGCCCTTCCTCGCGCCCGACCATGAGCTAGAGCCCATCGTAGATGGAGGGAATCAGGCGCGTACGGCTGCGTGTTGAGGCGACGTACAGTCGGAATAGGACCAGCCGAGGAGCCACCCATGATGATGCAGGCCGTGCTGAACGGGACCGTGATCGCCGAGAGCGACAAGACGGTGGTCGTCGAGGGGAACCACTACTTCCCCGCGGAGGACGTGAACGTCGACTATCTCCAGGCGTCCGAGACCCACACGACGTGTCCCTGGAAGGGGCTCGCCTCGTACTACACGGTGGCCGTACCGGGCGGCACCAGCGTGGACGCCGCGTGGTACTACCCGACCCCGTCGCCTGCCGCTCAGCAGATCGCTGGTCGCGTGGCGTTCTGGCGCGGCGTGACCGTACTACCGGAGCCCTTCGGCGACTGACGCCTCACGCGAGGACGTCCGGCAGCAGCCGAGACCTCGGCCGCCGGCGGGGCTTCGAGGGCAGAACGGCACCCTCACCTTCCGTAGCGGAACCCGTACCCCGCGGCGCCGGCGATCTGGCCGACGACCTCTCGTACTCGGGCGTAGGGGAAGTCCAGCACGTACTGGCGGGAGTACTGGCGTGCCTGCTCCTCGATGTTGTCGGCGATGGTGTCCCTGCGGGTGTTGTACGACGTGGTCTGGATCCCGAACCCGAACCCAGAGCCCTCGCCGTCGTCGCCACCGGAGGAGACTCCTGTGCCCCGTTCGACGAGCAGCTCCGAGAAGCTCACCTGGCGCCGGGTCTCGTCGATGGTGACGGTGGCGCGGGAGGTGAGCTTGGCCGTACCGAGCATCACCTTGCGCTCAGCGATGACCCGCTCGAGCCGCACCGCGTCGCGCTTCTGGCTCCAGGTGAGGTGCCAGGCGTCGGCGAAGCGGTGCAACTCCGACAGGACGGGGTGACCGCCACCTGGGGCGGCTGGCGCCGGTGGGACGGGCTGGGCG
>DAIPZP010000180.1:2100-4329 GCA_036782155.1 Propionibacteriaceae bacterium | reverse complement strand
GGGGCGCCGCCGTTGGTGGTGGACCGGCCAACGTGGCTTCGCTGGAACATACGGCTCGCTGCCGGGCTGTTCGCCCCCTACGTCACCGACAGCCCGACCGTCGCGGAGCGGCTCGCGGGCGAGGCCACCGCCGTACAGGTCGGCACCGTCCTGGCCTGGGTGTCCGGGCGCGTGCTGGGTCAGTACGACCCGTACGCCGAGGTGCCTCGGCTGCTCCTGGTCGCGCCGACGATCGCCGCGGTCGAGCGCAGCATGGGCGTCGACAAGGACGCGTTCCGGCTGTGGGTGTGCGTGCACGAGGTGACGCATCGCTACCAGTTCGGGCAGGCGCCGTGGCTGCCCGAGCACCTGCGCACGCTCGTCGCCGAGGTGGTGGACGCCGAGAGCCCGTCGTTGCTCGGCGTGCTGCGTGGCGGCCGGTCGCTGAGCTTCGCCGAGGTGGCGCTCGGGCCACAGGGTCGCGAGGCGCTCGCCGGAGTGACCGCGGTGATGAGCCTCGTCGAGGGGTACGCGGACGTGATGATGGACCTCACCGACGCGGTGCCCGGCGTCGCGACGCTCCGCGAGAAGTTCACGGGACGCCGAAACGCGCCGGGTCTGGACGCCGTGATGCGCGGCCTCATGGGCCTCGACGTGAAGCACGCGCAGTACACCGACGGCGCGAGCTTCTGCCGAGCCGTCATCGACCGGGTGGGCGTGAACGGGCTGAACCGGGTGTACGAACGGGTTGAGAACCTGCCGACCAGCGCCGAGATCGCCGACCCGACCGCATGGGTGAGACGGGTCTGCTGATGGCCCGCCAGGAGCTCGGCCCGGTGGGGCTCCGGGTGGCGCAGGCGGTACGGAAGGTGCTGCGCGAGGTGGTCGCCGACGGCCTTCCCGCTGGCCGGTCCGCCCCGCCACGACCCGTACAACGCATCGTCGTCGGGGTGTCCGGTGGAGCCGACTCGCTGGCATTGGTGGCAGGCGCGGCGTGGTGTTCCCGACGGGTCGAGGAACTCGCCCACGTGCCGGTGTGTGCGGTCGTCGTCGACCACGGGCTGCAGGAGGGATCGGCCGCGGTCGCTGCCCGCGCCGCGGCGCAGGTGGAGGCGCTCGGGGTCGAGGCCCAGGTCGTTCAGGTCGAGGTCACCGATCGCGGCGACGGGCCCGAGGCCGACGCGAGGGTCGCCCGGTACCGCGCCCTGCTGGCCGACCGCGACGCGGTGGTCCTCGTGGGGCACACCCTCGACGACCAGGCCGAGACCGTACTGCTCGGCCTCGCCCGAGGGTCCGGGACGCGCTCACTCGCCGGAATGCCGGAGCGACAAGGGCGGTTGCTGCGTCCACTGCTCGGCGTGCGGCGCAGCGAGACCCAGGCGGCATGCGAGGAGGCCGGCCTCGAGTGGTGGAGTGACCCGCACAACGCCGACCCGGCGTACAGCCGGAGCCGCGTCCGGGCGGCACTGACCACGCTCGACGAGGCGATCGGGCCGGGGCTAGCAGAGGCGCTGGCACGTACCGCCGAGCTCGCGCGTGCCGACGCCGACCTCCTCGACACCCTCTCGGCGAAGCTGCTCCTCGAGGGGTCACAGCCCGACGGCACTCTCGCGATCGCTCCGCTCGAGACGGCCGATCGGGCGCTGCGCGACCGCGCCCTGCTCACGTGGCTCCGTCGCGAAGAGGTCGCGGACGTCTCGGCAGGACACGTACGGGCGGTCGCCGAGCTGATCACCGACTGGCGAGGCCAGCAGGGCGTCGACGTGCCCGGCGCGCGGATTGTCCGTCAGGGCGGGATCCTCCTGGTCCTGCGCTGACCCCGTGAGCCCTGCCGGGGTATGCGCCCGATGGGCACGGCAGCGGCCTGCTCGTGATCAGGCGGTGGGCGACTGCTGGCGCGGGAGAGGCGCTCGGCTAGGGTTTCGGCGTGGATCTGCGCGATGTATCCGAAGACCTGTCCCAAGTCCTCTACACCAAGAGCCAGCTCGACGAGCGCCTCATCGAGGTCGCTGAGCAGATCGACGCGGACTACCGGGGCCAGGATCTCCTCCTCGTTGGCGTGCTCAACGGCGCGGTGATGGTGATGGCCGACCTGTCGAGGGCGCTGAGCATCCACTGCGAGATGGACTGGATGGCGATCTCCTCGTACGGCTCCGGCACCTCCAGCTCCGGTGTCGTCCGGATCCTCAAGGACCTCAACTCGAACCTTCTCGGACGCCACGTGCTCGTCGTCGAGGACATCGTCGACAC
>DAIPZP010000180.1:0-2000 GCA_036782155.1 Propionibacteriaceae bacterium | reverse complement strand
GTCCCGGGCGACGGGTGGCTGTACGTGATGTAGTTCGTCCAGTCGGGGTTGATGTCCAGCTGCATGGCGTTCACCGCCCCCGCATCCTGGAGGACGCCGGCAAGGGTCTTGATGTTCATGGCCGGTCCCACCACGAAGACCACCGAGCCGTCGGCGCGGATGCCGATGCCGCTGCGCCACACGTACGCCTGGTTGCCGATCGTCTTTCCCCAGACGGATGCGCTCGCCTGGCTCACCGCCGGCGAGACCACGCCGTTCTCGATGACCATGTCGAGGTTCTGGCGCACGGACGCGATGTCCGGGGAGGGCGTTCCGCCGGGCCATGACGCCACCTTCACGTGGCCATCGGTCGTGAGCACCATGGACGCCGCGCCCGTACGCAGCGCCACGATGGAATGACCGTTCTGCCAGTAACCACCCTGGGCGTCGGTCATGAGGAATCCCGAGTTGAACGTAGCCAGCACAGAGTTCATCTCGTCTGGCGTGATCTGGTTGTCGGGCGTGACGGCGGGTCCCGGCACCTTGTAGCCCGGATGCAGGCGGAAGCTCACGAGCGTGGGATCCATCCAGACCACCTGCACGTAGTACGCGGTGTGCAGCGAGTCAGGACGCAGCGAGGCGACGCGGGCTGCGGGCAGCCCATTCACCGCGTACAGGTCGCGCCACACGCCTTCACCGGCGAGCGGGGAGTTCACCAGGGGTGCGAGTGTTCCGGGAGCGGCAGTCATCGCGTGGCCCGCGTGAGGTGAGGTCGAGCCCGCAACGGTCGGCTCCGGACCAGTCGTCGGCAGTCCACCCGCGACGTCACCACCGACGCTGGGCTTGTCGTTGGCGTACTGGGCTTGCTCGAGCGCCGTCACGGCCCACCCCAGGCCGTGGTCGCGTCCCCACTCCGCGAGTCGAGCGGCCACCGAGTCCGTGCCGGGCGCCGTGAGCGCGGGAGCCACCGAGACCCCGGTCGAGACGACGAGGATCACCACCAGGCTGAGCGCTGCACCCCTGAACAGACGGAACCGCCGGGAACGCTGCTTGCCTCGCCGTACGGCTCGTCGCGGTGCCCGTGATCTGGTCGCGTCTGTCATCGGCGCTGCTGCTCCTCGGTGCTCAGGGGGTGTCCAGGCGGTCGCGTGGCACCTGCCATTGTGCCTGGTCGTCGGTGTAAGGGCGCTCAAGGAGAGGTGTAAGAGACGGTGAAGGTGGCCGGATCGGGGGCGTCCGAGCCGCTCACAGCGAGGGAACAGAAGGCATAGAACCCGCTGGTAAGGTCGAGGTCCTTATGTTGACGTCCTTCCAAGGCAGGGTATGAGCACTTTTCAGCGCATTCTCCGTGGGCCGTTCCTGTGGATCCTGATCGTGATTCTCGTGGCGAGCTGGGTGATCCAGCTGACCGGACAGATCACCGGCTACAAGGACGTCCCCACGAGCCAGGTGATCCAGGTCATCAACAGCGACGCGCCGCTCAAAGAGGTGATCCTCACCGACACCGAGCAGACGATCGAGATCACCCAGGCGGACGACAAGCAGACCAAGATCAAGGCCACCTGGGTCGGTACGGAGTCGCAGGACATCATCACCCGGCTCAACGCCAGGGTCGCGGCCAAGACCCTCGAGTCATGGAAGGGCGTCAACCCGAACCTCGGCTTCTGGGGAAGCCTGGTCGGCACGCTCGTCCCGTTCCTCATCATCGGCGTGATCTTCTACTTCCTCATCAACTCGCTCCAGGGCGGCGGCTCGCGGGTGATGCAGTTCGGCAAGTCGAAGGCCAAGATCGCCACGAAGGACACGCCGAAGACGACGTTCGCTGACGTCGCCGGCGTGGACGAGGCGATCGAGGAGCTCCAGGAGATCAAGGAGTTCCTCGCGGAGCCGGCGAAGTTCCGCGCGGTCGGCGCGAAGATCCCCAAGGGGGTCCTGCTGTACGGACAGCCCGGTACCGGCAAGACGCTGCTCGCCCGCGCCGTCGCGGGTGAGGCCGGCGTGCCCTTCTTCTCGATCTCCGG
>DAIPZP010000179.1:0-4352 GCA_036782155.1 Propionibacteriaceae bacterium | reverse complement strand
GACGGTGAGGTCGCCGAGGGCTGGTGGGAGGATCCGTCGGTGCTGTACGACCGGCTGAAGGACACTTCCTGGCCGTTCGTGCCGGACACCCGCGCTCTGCTGGACCTGCCGGAGACTCGCGCTCTTCTCTTGGGCGAACCGGCCTAGCCGACCGGGTGGCTCCAGGGTTGTCGCGGATCGAGGTGGCACGATGGGCAGGCAACCAACGAGGAGAGCTATGCGTCGTGCCGTGACCCTTGCTGCCCTGGCGGTGGTCGGACTGACCGGCTGCGCCCAGGCCGCGCCGCCCATACCGGCCGCGCTGCCGTCGGCGAGCTCGGCGACAGCGGCGTCTCCGTCAGCCTCGGTGGTGAGCCCGTCAGGGAAGGCCTCGGCATCGGCGGGGGGTTCGGCAACCGCGTCGAGCACGATCGCTCGGCCCTCGGTGACGCCTAAGACGCTCGCCACCCTGAAGCTCCCAGCGACGTTCGGCACGTACCAGGCGAGCACGGCGACGGGTACGGGTGAGCAGCAGGTCGTCTACGTCAACCCGAACGATGCGAAGGACACCCTCAACGTGGTGGTGACCGCGTTGGCTGATGTGACGACGATCGCGAGCGCGTACACCAATCCAGCGCTCATGGGCCCAGCGATCTGCGGCACCGTGTCGTCGAACTCGACCACTGTCGCCTCGTGTGCACTCCCGCTCGACAAGGGCACCATCGTGATGACCGGCGCGGGCACGCAGACCCTCGACACGATTGCGGCCGCGAGCGCTGCGCTCTGGGCGGCGCTTCAGTGACGCGGAAGGCCGCCCTCCGATGAGCATGGGCGGCGGTGGCTTCCGCATGATGGGGCGGTTGTCGACCGATCCGAGCGTCACGTCGACCCCGCTGTCGAAGCACCTGGTGCGGCGGGTCTTCTCGTACGCCCGCGACTTCCGCAGGCCGATCGCGCTGTTCCTCGTCTGTGTGGTCGTCGATGCGGTGGCGGGCGTCGTACCGCCGCTGCTGCTCCAGAGGATCATCGACCAAGGCGTACTAGCGGGAAACCGTCGCCTCGTCGTGGAGCTGGCACTGGCCGTCGCCGGCGTCGCGGTCGCCGACGCTGGGATCACGCTCGTCATGAGGTGGTTCTCCGCACGGATCGGCGAGGGCTTGATCTTCCGGCTGCGCACCCAGGTCTTCGACCACGTCACGGGTCAGCCGCTGGCCTTCTTCTCGCGCACCCACACCGGCAAGCTCACATCGAGGCTCCAGTCCGACGTTCTGGGAGCGCAGCAGGCGTTCACGTCCACCCTGTCGACCGTCGTCTCGAACATCGTCGGGCTCGCGGTGACGCTCGTGGCGATGATCGCCCTCTCGTGGCAGCTGACGCTGGCCGCGCTGATCCTGCTGCCGATCTTCCTCGTGCCGGCACGACTGGTCGGTACGAAGCTGGCTGACCTCACCCGTACGGCCCAGCAGCTCAACGGTGAGCTGTCCGGCGCCATGACGGAGCGGTTCAGCGTCTCGGGGGCACTGCTCGTGAAGCTCTTCGGCCGCGCCAAGGACGAGCACGAGCAGTTCGCCAAGACGGCCGCAGCCGTGCAGCGGACCGGCATCCGGATCGCCATGATCGGCCGCTTCTTCGTCACGTCCCTGACGCTCGTCTCGTCGCTGGCACTCGCCCTTGTGTACGGAGCCGGCGGATGGCTGGCCATCGACAAGCTGCTGACGGTGGGCACGCTCACTGCGCTCGCCGGGCTGCTGCTTCGCCTGTACGGGCCGCTGGTGCAGCTCACGAACGTCCGGATCGACGTGATGAGCGCCCTGGTGAGCTTCGACCGCGTGTTCGAGGTGCTCGACCTCGCGCCGACGATCGCCGATCTGCCGGACGCCCGCGAGACGTCCGGCATCGCCTCGGTGGAGTTCCGCGACGTCGACTTCACGTACCCCGATGCGGCCAGGGTCTCCTTGCCCTCGCTCGAGCCCGTCGTGGGCCTCGTCGAGTCGGCGAACCGGCCGGTGCTGACCGGGATCTCGTTCGACGTGGCACCCGGGAAGACGGTAGCGCTCGTCGGGCCGTCCGGGTCCGGGAAGACGACGATCACCCACCTGGTCGCCCGGCTGTACGACGCGACCGGTGGGATGGTGCTCGTCGGTGGCGACGACGTGCACACGTTGCGCCTCGACTCGCTGCGCGCGAGCGTCGGCTACGTCACGCAGGACGCGCACATGTTCCACGACACGATCGGTGCGAACCTTCGGTACGCGAAGCCTGACGCGACCGACGACGAGTTGTGGCGTGCGCTCACCGACGCGCAGGTCGCCGATCTCGTACGGCGTCTCCCCGACGGTTTGTCCACGATGGTGGGGGAGCGCGGCTACCGGTTGTCGGGTGGTGAGCGGCAGCGGTTCGCGATCGCACGGTTGCTGCTCAAGGCACCGTCGGTCGTCGTGCTCGACGAGGCGACGGCTCATCTCGACACCGAGTCGGAGGTCGCGGTTCAGCGGGCGCTGGACGAGACGATGAAGGGTCGTACGGCGATCGTGGTCGCGCACCGGCTGTCGACGATCCGTGCCGCCGATCAGATCCTCGTCGTCGAGGGCGGCCGGATCGTCCAGCGCGGGACCCATGACGAGCTCCTCGCCGCCGGCGGGTTGTACTCCGAGCTGTACGCCGCGCAGTTCGCCCACCAATCGCACGAGGCCTGACGCGCCGGCCCCACGCCGGATTGGATATTGCCGCGCTGATCTCCGCGGAATCCCTACGCTTCGAACCATGTTCGACGCGATCGTCTTCGTCAAGGCGATGGTCGTCGGCCTGTCGGTCGCCGCTCCCGTCGGGCCGATCGGGCTGCTGACGATCCAGCGCACTCTTCATCGCGGGTTCCGGATGGGGTTGGCCACCGGGCTTGGCGCGGCTGTCGCGGACGCGACGTACGGGACGGTCGGCGCCCTCGGCGTCACCTGGCTCATTGCTGCGCTCACCACGGCGCGCGTGCCGCTGGCGCTCGGCGGTGCGGCCCTGCTCCTCTTCCTTGCTTGGCGCACCTGGCGGGCGCCGCTCGCTGCCGAAGCGGCGCGTACGAAGGGGCGTGGGTTGTGGGCCGCCTTCGGTGGCACGGTCCTGCTCACCCTGGCCAACCCGGCGACGATCGTCTCGTTCATCGCCGCCTTCGGCGTTCTCGCGGCCGGGGTCCAGAGCTCGGTGTCGCCGATGACGATGATCGCGGGCGTCTTCCTGGGCTCGGCTTCCTGGTGGCTGTTCCTCGCGACCGTCGTCTCGGCAACGAGGACCCGCTTCGACGACGTCTGGCGACGCCGGATCAACATCGGCTCGGCACTCGTCCTCGCGGGGTTCGCGCTGTGGCAGGTCGCCATCGCCGTGCGCGTCTGGCTATAGCCGCCTGTACGTCCGGCACCTCACGTCGATCTCCAGCCTTTCCGGCGTCGTCGCGGGCGCGCCGTGGAACGCGTTGGGGCCCATCGCGATGACGTCGGACACCTGCGCGGCCGTCGCGTCGACAGGTCGCGTGATCCGGTCAGAGGCGATGAGCTCGAAGAGCCCGCCGAGCGAATGCTCGAGCCGCGCGTCCTTATCAGGGTCGAGGTCGAGCAGCCCGTACGAGGCGCGCAGTGAGCCGAGGTGCCCCCGTTCCGGGGTCACGACGACCAAGTGCCCCCCGGAGGCGAGAACTCGGGAGAAATCCTCGGGGTTGCGCGGCGCGAAGATGCAGGCGACGAGGTCCACCGCGCCGTCCCTGATCGGCAGTCCCCGCCACGTGTCTGCGGCGATCGACGCGATCCGTGGGTGTGCGCTCGCCGCACGCCGCGCTGCGGCGACCGAGACATCGGTGGCGATCCCGATGGCGCCAGGCATCGCGTCGAGGGCGGCCGCGAGGTACTGCCCGGTGCCGGCTCCGGCATCGACGATGACCCTTGCGCCGGTGTCGGCCACCGCGCGTGCGACGAGGGCCACCACGTCGGCGTACAAGCTCGCCAGCACCCGGCTTCGTGCCTCGAGCATGGCGGCGCTGTCGGCGTTCTTCGGTTGCGGGCCCCCGAGCAGGTTGAGGTAGCCCTGGCGTGCCACGTCGAAGGAGTGTCCCTCGGGGCAGCGGGCGTTGACGGGCCCGATCTCGAGCGTTCCGCGACAGTGGGGACAGCTCAGCAACCCTGCGGCGACGTCGAGGCTCACGGTTCCTCGACGGCCGAGACGGGCTCCGACGGCACTGCTTCTTCCGCGGCCTTTGCTTTGGCGGCTCGTAACTTGCGCCGCGCGACGATGTCGCCGCGGATGAAGACCACGAGGCCGGTGAGAGCGATGCCGGTGAACATGAACCACTGCACGGCGTACCAGAAGTGCGGCCCCTCATCGAGGGTCGGCGT
>DAIPZP010000178.1:0-4403 GCA_036782155.1 Propionibacteriaceae bacterium | reverse complement strand
GGCGAGCAGCTGAGCCGCTCGCTCGCGCCTCTGGCCACGCGGCAACGTCCGACGCAGGCTCAGCGCAACGTCCTCGATCGGCGTCGGCATGACGAGCTGTGCGAGCGGATCGGTGAACACGAACCCGACCCGTCGGCGCACTTCGCCGCCGTGGCTGGCCGTGTCGAGGCCATCGACCCGTACGTGGCCCTGGCTAGGCAGGATGAGCCCATTGAGCAGTCGAAGGAGCGTCGACTTTCCCGACCCGTTCGCCCCGACCACGGCGATCCGGTGCTCGCTGAGCGTCAGCGTGACATCGGAGAGCAGTGCGCGAGCCTCCGTGTCGAGGCCGGTAGCGGGCACCGTGACGGTGACCTCGCGAAGCTCGATCACTGCGACGTGGCCGGGACGCTCCGCGATCGGGAGGCGAGCAGCACGGGGAAGGCCTTGTGGACGACGGCCGCGACAGCGGCGGCGATGGCGACCTTGGCGAGGTCACCGGGCAGGTAGATGAGATCCACCGTGAAGGCTTTCGCCAGAGACAGCTTGGCGTTGATCATCAGCCCGAGGATGCCCAGGGGATGTACGACGAGGATGCCGCCCACTATCGCGCCCAGCGCGAGCGTGAAGGGCCGCCACACCCGGACGTTGCGGGTCCAGGCAGCGAGGGCACCGGTGACGAGCGCCCCCAGCGGAAACGCGAGCAGGTACCCGGCCGACGGCTTGACGAGGTTCGCGAGGCCCGCGCCCCCTTGAGCGAACACCGGCAATCCGGCCAGGCCGACGACGACGTAGAGCAGCACGGCGAGGAAGCCGCGCAGCGGACCGAGCACGAGGCCCGCCAGCATGACGCCGAGCGTCTGCAACGTGATGGGGACACCGATGCCGACGGGGATTGCAGGCACCAGCGTGCATGCGGCGACGAGTGCGGCGAACACGGCGATGAGCGCCAGGTCGGTGGTCGCGTTTCGAGTCCTCATGAAGTCTCCTGGTCGGTGGAAGATCGGGAGAAGCCTACGTCGTGCTGCGCGGCTTGCTCGCCCGTCCCGCCAGTACGGTCAGCCTCGCGCCATGCGGCCTCGGCCGCACGCCACAGCTCGTCGAGGGGTCCGGCACCGCTTCCCACGGCGGGCTGGAGCAGTCCGGAGATGTCGGCCGCCACGTACGTGGGTCGCTGCAGGGGCGTCGCCGCCAGCAGGTCGCCTTCCCCGTGCGATCCGGACAGGACGAACAACGAGTCGATGCCGATGACGTGCGCGCCCTCGATGTCGGTGTCGAGCCGGTCCCCGACGAAGATCGGATGTGTCGCTCCGAGGCGACGCAGCGTCTCGTCGAGCAGCGGACGACGTGGCTTGCCGGCAAGGATCGGTTCCTGCTCGGGCATCGCCACCCGCATCGCGTCGAGCATGGCACCCAGACCGATGGCCTGGCCTTCGACCTGAGGCCGCGTCCGATCGGGATTGCATCCGTACCAGACCGCGCCCGCCTGTACGGCGAAGCAGGCATCGTTGAGGTCCGCCCACGTGAGCTGCGGTGCGTACCCGACCACGACCGCGACCGGCCGATCTGCTGAAGACGCCACCGGCGTCAGTCCGACCGCGCGGATCTCAGCCTCCAACGCTGGCGTGCCCGCCACGAGCACGGGCGCACCCTCCGGCAGGGCGGCGGCCATCAGTCGCGCGACCGCCTGACCGCTCGTGACGACGTCGTCGGGCGTCGCGTCGATCCCGAGCTCCTGGAGGTGCGCCGCGACGGCCTGTGGCGAGCGCGCGGCATTGTTCGTGACGAAGCCGAGCTTGACGCCACGCTCACGCAGAGCGGTGATCGCCTCGGCCACACCCGGTACGGCATGGGCGCCGAGGTAGATCACCCCGTCGAGATCGAACAGGGCTGCGTCGTACGAGTCGATCAACGCCGTCACGACTCGGGCTCCTCCGACCCCGCGGTCGAGAGGCCATCCGGCTCGTCCTGGGTGATCGACTCAGCGTCGTCCTCATCGTCCGCCCCGTCGTCCGGAGTCGACTCCTCGTCGTCCTGGTCGTCCTCGTCGTCGTCCTCGAAGTCGGTGATGAGCACCATCCCGTTCAGCTCGTCCAGACGGTCGAGCGCATCCGTACCCTCCGGGTCGATCCTCGCTGACGCCGTGAACCAGTCCTGGGCCGCGTCCCGGTCACCCTGCTCGAGGAGAAGAGCGGCGTACGCATAGCGCAGGCGGGCCTGCGCAGGCTTCGGGACGACACCTCGGGGCGACTCGATCTCGTTCGACAGGAGGCGGAGCGCTTCCGCCTGCTGTCCGGAATCGGCCCTCGCACCCGCCTGGACGATCCGGAGCTCGACGAGCATGGCCGGGTCCTTGACGGACTGCTCCCCTTCTCGGACAAGCCGCAGCGCGGCTTCGGGTCTCCCGAGAGCGCGCTCACAATCAGCGAGTACGGCGAGGTAGTCGGGCGAACCCGTCATCCGCCGCAGCGCACGGAACTCGGTGAGCGCCACGTCGTAATGGCCGGCTGCGTAAGCGGTCTCCGCAAGCGCCTCCCGGGCGAGCGAGAGACGCGCGGCACGCCGCTTCGCCGCCTCAGCGTGTGCGTACGCCCGCTCGGGGTCGACTTCGATCAGCTCTCCGGCGGCCACGAGGTGGGCGGCCACCGTGTTCGCGAGCTCCTTGGGCAGGCTCTTCAGCTCAGCGCGCACGCTTCGCGGTATGTCCTTCGAATTGATCTCTGGAGCCTCCGGCTCGTTGTCACGCGGACCGACGCCCGGTGGCAACGGCTCGCGCTGGCCGCGGTCCTGCCGAGGCATCGGCGGTCCCGACTGCTCGGATGTCCGTACGAACCGCTGAGCGCGCGGCGGCCTATCGTCGCGACGCATCGGCCGACCGGTACCGCTTCCGGGCCCACGATCTGATCCCTCGGAACGGCCGCGGTATCCCTCGCGCGGCGGCCGGGGATCATTCGAACGCGGACCACGATCGGGACTCTCGGAACGTCCGCGGAATCCCTCACGCGGCGGCCGAGAATCCGTCGGGCGTGACCCACGAACCAGTCCTTGAGGCCGCTCGCCGTAGCCCTCACGAGGCGCCCGGGAGTCAGGCGCACGCGGCCCACGATCCGAACCCTCGGAACGACCCCGATAACCCTCACGCTGCGGTCGGGAGTCAGTCGCACTCGACCGGCGGTCAGTCCCCTGCGGCTTACCGCGGTAGCCCTCACGGGGCGCCCACGAGGAAGGTGCACCTTTACCACGATCCGCGTACGGCGTGCGCCGAGCCTCACCGCGGTCTCCACGCTCAGAACTCGAGTCTCGCGCGGAACCGTCCTGGCGAGGGCGAGATGAGTCGCCGTACGTCCTGTTGCTCCGCTCGCCCGACTCTCCCCGCGTCGAACGGCCCGAGCTGGGCCGATCGTCCGTGGTCCTTGGTCGGTACGACCTGGGCGCCTGAGCGGAGCCCTCGTCGCGACCCCTTCGGTCGGCACCTGCTCCCGAGCGCTCTGACGAGTCCCGAGCCTGCCCGTACGGCCGCGTGCCCGATCCAGAACCCGCAGCTGCTCCGCGCCCATAGGTGGACCCACCGCGGCTGCTCGCCCCGCTCTGTCCCGAAGAGCCGGGCTGCCGTGCGCCGGCGCTTCTGCCGTAGCCCTCGCCGTCTCGGCGTCCTGTGCTTGCGCCGCCTCGGCCATCGCTCGCCCGGCCGGTGCCTCCCCGATCCGAGCCACCCGATCGGGGCGCACCACCTGAAGATCCGCCACGTCCTGCCGAACCCCGACGATCGTCCCCGCCTCGGGGGCCGTCTTTGCGTTCGCTGTCGCCCTGTCTGTTCACGTCGTCATCCTGCCCTAACCGTTCCCTGACAACAACAAACACCCCTCGGGTGAGTGCATTTCTGCACACCCGAGGGGTGTTTGTATGTCCGGCGACGACCTACTCTCCCACACAGTCCCCCGTGCAGTACCATCGGCGCTGAAGGGCTTAGCTTCCGGGTTCGGAATGGTGCCGGGCGTTTCCCTTTCGCCATGATCACCGTAACTCTATTGAGATATTGATCGCGGTTCCCGACCGTATCTCGGGAACCACACAGTGGACGCGTAACATCTTTGAGTGAAAACAAGCCCTCGGCCTATTAGTATCGGTCAGCTCCGAACGTTGCCGTTCTTCCACATCCGACCTATCAACCCGGTGTTCTTCCGGGGGCCTTACCAGATTATTCTGTGGGAGCCCTCATCTTGAAGCGTGCTTCCCGCTTAGATGCTTTCAGCGGTTATCACTTCCCAACGTAGCCAACCAGCCGTGCTCTTGGCAGAACAACTGGCACACCAGAGGTTAGTCCGTCCCGGTCCTCTCGTACTAAGGACAGCTCTTCTCAAGACTCCTGCGCGCGCAGCGGATAGGGACCGAACTGTCTCACGACGTTCTAAACCCAGCTCGCG
>DAIPZP010000177.1:0-4505 GCA_036782155.1 Propionibacteriaceae bacterium | reverse complement strand
GTCAGGTGCGGCCGCTCGGCCGCCAGACGAGGGAGTCATCATGAGAGTTCCTTTCGAGAAGGTGCCGATCGACGTGCGGCGCCGCGCCGCGAGGGCGCTGGCGGCGCTCACGACCGAGCACATGTGGCCCGGTGAGCAGCGCACGATCGAGGCCCGCTTCGGCGAGGCCACCCCGGTCTACCGGCCCGATCAGCGTGAGATCGCGTACTGGGAGATCGAGATCGAGGGCGTCGAGACCGTCCTACCGGTGCCCGAAGGCGAGGCGAAGCAGTACGACAAGGGCTTCATCGTCGTCGCGACCGGCGCCCACGACGTACCCATCCCTCACTTCAGCCTGAGCCAAGCCCCGCCCAGCCGGCAGCTCGACGTCCTCGGCGACATCGATCGTGTCGTCAAGCTCGACTCCCTCTGCTACGCCGGACAGGACAAGGCGGGCAATCTCGTCGGCCATCTCGGCACGATGCCGCCGAAGCTCGACGGCCTGCCGGCCGAGCTGCCGAAGAAGCTGCCCCAGGGCGCGGCCTCCACCGTCGGCGGAACGGACAAGGAAGACGGCGACGCGACGGACAAGACCCGGATCAAGGCCACCCGCGAGAAGCGGCCGACGGCAGCCGCGTGGCGCTCCTGGAACGAGCTGACCAAGGGGTATGCCGACTCGTACCGCCTGCACCTCGCCTCGCTCGTCGAACGTGCCGCGCCCCGGTGGGAGATCGAGAAGCTCACCGACACGTACGGCGAAGGGCTTCGCTCCGGACTCACGCACACCGTGCTGCTCCTCGGTGAAGGCGACTTCACGATCGAAGGCCCTGCCGCCAATCTCGTGTCGGCCGAGCTCAACCCGCAGCCGCTTCCTCCGCGGCTGCAGCTCACGCCCAAGGCCGATGTGTCCGTGCGTGACACGAGCTTCACCGTGACCCTCACGTACGCCAACGGCGAGGTCGAGCACCTGCCGTTCTTCATCGTCCCCGAGCAGGCGCCGACACGGTTCGTCCCTGCAAACGGCCTCATCGGACTAGGAGCCTCATCATGACCTGGAACTACTTCTGGGCAGGAACCTCAGCGGACCAGCCCGCCTACAACCAGTTCACGTACTCGGGCTGCGCCGTCGGATGCGGCCCGGTGGCCTGGGCGATCCTCTTCGGCTGGGCCGACCGTCAGGCCGCACAGGGCAACGCCTACTGGGCGGGCCGCAACGGCCTCTACCGCCAGAACGGCGGCCGCGGTGCAGACGCCGTCGCGCCGATCGCGCAGGACGGTGGCGTGAACAACATGATCATCGAGCTGCACAACGACGTCGGTACGTTCTGCGCCTTCGGCTCAGGCGCCACGACGCCCTGGGACATGCCGGGCGCGTGGCAGTACCTCAACGGGCGCTCGTACACGCATCTCGACACCCACTGGAACACGTTCGGGATCCACGAGACCCGGCTCGCGAACTACGCCGCCAACTCCATCGCCTACCGCCGCACACCGGCGGTCATCGGTACGGGCTGGCTCAGCCACTACCCGGTCGCCTGGGGGTACGCGTGGCAGAAGCGCATCGTGCGTCACGACTTCCTCTGGTGGAGCTGGGAGGAGACCGTCACCGACACAGCCTTCTACGTCAACGAGGGTTGGGGCGGCGGCGGGAACGGCACCTGGATCGACGCCGGCACGTGGTTCGCGGGCGAGATCTATCCCTGATCGACGCTTGACGGCACTCCCTCCCGGGCATCTCCGCTTCCTGCCCGGGAGGGAGTGTCGATCTAGGCTGCAGGCGTGGACATCGTCACACTCGACCAGCACGCCGCCGACGACGCCGTCGCCCTCTGGCAGGCCTGCGGCCTCACAAGACCCTGGAACGACCCGTACTCCGACTTCGGCCGCGCGGTCGAGGGACCATCCTCAGCCGTGCTCGGGATGTACGACGCCGGCGGCACCCTCGTCGGTACCGCGATGGTCGGCGTGGACGGGCACCGCGGCTGGGTGTACTACGTGGCCGCGGCTCCAGACCGGCGTGGCCAGGGCATCGGCCACGCGCTCATGAAGGCCGCAGAGAACTGGATCATCGACCGCGGGATGCCGAAGGTCCACGTCATGGTCCGCCGGTCCAACACGGCAGTCGCCGGCTTCTACGACGCCCTGGGCTACGAGGAGCAGGACACCATGGTCCTCGGACGCCGCTTCGACGGGTCCAGCGGCGGCGCGATCGGATCCTGACGGAGATTGGCTAGAGTTCGCCCATGCGGCACGGTCTCCTGGCGGCGTACGACGCTCAGTTGCGCGAGTCGGTCGAGACGACCGACTTCGACGAGGTCCGCATCGACGGGCCCCTGTGGATCGCGAAGATGCCGAGCCGGGGCTTCGTCACCTACAGGAACCTGGCTGGCGTATCGGCGGCCGAGCTGGACGCACTCATCGCTCATACGGTCGCCAGCTTCGCCTCGGATCCGGAGGTCACCGAGTTCGAGTGGAAGACCCGCGACCACGACGAGCCACGCAATCTCGGCACCCTGCTCGTCAGCCACGGGCTCCGGCCTCAGGAGCGCGAGACCGTGATGGCCGGGCTGTGCGACCATCTCGCGGGCGACGATCCGGTCCCGGACGGCGTCGAGCTCCATCGCGTCGGTGACCGCGGCGACCTCGAAGGCGACGTCGAACGCGTGGTCGACTTCCAGAACGGCGTGTTCGGCCCGATTGAACGCATGGTCGACGTGACCCTGCGCCGTCTGGCGAACCCGTACGTGGACATGTGGTTCGCGGAGGCAGGTGGCGATGTGATCGGGAGCGGCCGCCTCGACCGCGTGCCGGGCACCGACTTCGCCGGCCTCTGGGGCGGCGCGATCCGTGAGGACTGGCGCCGCCGGGGCGTGTACAAGGCGCTCACCCAGGCTCGAGCCCGCGAGGCCAAGTCCGCTGGCGCAAAGTACCTCTACGCCGACTGCACGGTGATGAGCCGCGTGATCCTCGAGTCGTGCGGGATGATCCCGATCACGACCACGGTGCCGTACATCTGGCACCGGAACTGATCAGCGCTCCCCCAGCAGCAACCACGCGAGCACATCCGGGTCGTTCGGGTCGCGCGCGGTCAGCCTCCGAGCAGCGATCTCAGCCGCGTGTACGAGACGGGGTCCGTCCGGATCCTCGTCGGTGATCAATGACGTCAGCGCCACCGCGTACGCCGCCTCCCAGCACTCCGGGACCGGCATCGCAGCCCCTGGAAGACCACCTCCGAGAGCAGCCAGGAGCTCGGCGACGGCGTCCCGCTGCCCTGTGACGAGTGTTCGCTCGATCCGTTCCAGCCTCGTACGTCCCGGCTGTGCCAGCACCCACGCCAGCGCCTGCCGTACCGGCTCAGGGTCGTGTCCCAGCCCCCACAGCACGGCTCCGACCCGTGTCAGCGCCAGCACCGCCCCCGGCTCGGCCTCTACCTCCGGCAACGCGTCCAGGAGCGTACGGAGCGCCAGCGGGTCCTCACGGCGCTGCACCTCCCCGGCGAGCGCGGCGAGCGTGAAGGGGCCGGGTGTCCCACCGCTCTGCAGCAGGTCGGTGACTCCGCTGAGGAGCCACCCCCGTACGACATCGGCGGCCTCGTGGCTACGCGCCGACTGGAGCAGGATGAGCCGTCGGGCCGTACGGTCCAGCCCTCGCGCCCGGGGGTCCGGCCCGGTGTCCTCGATCTGGTGCACCGCCCCGGGAACCTCCCTGACGAAGCGCGCGACCTGCCTCGCCGCTGCGGTGACGGCATCGGTCAGCGCCGGCGCGAACGCCAGCTCGAGGTTGACCTCGCCGAAGGCGCCGTGAACGCTGACCAGCTGGAGACCGGTCCCCCTGATCTCTGTGCCCTCGGGACCTTCGATGATCGAGCAGTCGGCAGCGACCACACCGGCGTCGGGGAGCGCGAGGTCGACCGGCTCGTCACCGCGTACGGCGAGGAGCGGGAGCCACTTGGGCAGCATCGAGGAGATCTCGTCCCAGTCCTTGCAGCGGCGGCCGACCAGCTCGAGGACGACGCGACGGCCAGGCAGCAGCGACGTGCCCGCGTCGAGCCACACCACCTCACCGGCTTCGCCCCGCAGCGACCCCCGCCGCAGGGAGAACGCCCACAGACCGCCGTCGCGAGCGACGAGCACGACCAGCCCCGTAGAGCCGGCCGCCCACACCCATGCCTGCCCGTCGCCGGGATGTACGGAGAGCAGCGTCCGCGAGATCGAGACCGGCTCGTCCGACTCGTTGGCGAGGCTGGCCCGCACCCGCCACGACGTCTCGGCGAAGTCGTGCCGCACCATGGCCCGGAGCCCCTCGGCCACGTACCTGGTCTCGACCTCGTCTGCGTCGCTCGTCGTCTGGGATCGCCAGTCGAGGGTGTCGGAGCCTTCCGCGCCGATCGCATGTTGCGGGAGCACGATCTCGATCGTCGGGCCGATCGCCCCGACGCGCACGGATCCATCGCCAGCCGGTCCCGGATGTGCGCCAGTGATCGTCATCGCCTCTCCCTCGGGAAAGCGTAAGGGCGTGGGGCCGAA
>DAIPZP010000176.1:0-4508 GCA_036782155.1 Propionibacteriaceae bacterium | reverse complement strand
GGTCCGAGGCTTGAAGGTCGGTCGGTGCGCCTCGTACGTGGCGATCTGCTCGGCGTGGGTGAGGGTGAGCCCGATGTCGTCGAGACCGTTGATGAGGCGGTAGCGCGTGTAGTCGTCGATGTCGAAGCCGTACGTGCGCTCGCCGGCCGTGATCTGCTTCTCGACCAGGTTCACGGTGATCTCTGCACCCGGCGTCTCGGCGTAGGCCCACAGCTCCTCGACGACGTCTTGCGAGACCGTCGCGATGAGCAGGCCGGCCTTGCCGGAGTTCGAGCGGAAGATGTCGCCGAAGCGTGAGCCGATGACGACCTTGAAGCCGTAGTTCTGCAGCGCCCACACGGCATGCTCGCGAGAGGATCCGGTGCCGAAGTCGGGGCCGGCGACCAGGATGGTCCCGTGAGAGTACGGCGCCGTGTTGAGGATGAACCCGGGGTCGTTGCGCCAGGCGGAGAACAGACCGTCCTCGAAGCCGGACCGGGTGACCCGCTTGAGGTACACGGCGGGGATGATCTGGTCGGTGTCGACGTTGCTGCGGCGCAGCGGCGTGACGATGCCGGTGTGTGTGGAGAAGGCGTCCATGGCAGTTTCCCCTTACAGGTCGGAGGGAGCGCTCAGCGTGCCGCGGACGGCTGTCGCCGCCGCCACCGCGGGTGAGACGAGGTGGGTACGACCGCCCTTGCCCTGGCGGCCTTCGAAGTTGCGGTTCGAGGTGGAGGCGCTGCGCTCGCCCGGGGCCAGCGTGTCCGGGTTCATGCCCAGGCACATCGAGCACCCCGCTTCGCGCCATTCGGCCCCGGCCTCGGTGAAGACCTGGTCGAGGCCCTCGGCCATCGCCTGCAGACGCACGCGCGCCGAGCCCGGCACGACCAGCATCCTCAACCCGTCGGCGATCTTGTGACCCTTGATCACCGATGCGGCGAGCCTCAGGTCTTCGATGCGTCCGTTCGTGCACGAGCCGAGGAAGACCGTGTCCACCCTGATCTCGCGCATCGGCGTACCGGCGTCCAGGGCCATGTACTCGAGGGCCCGCTCGGCGGAAGCCTTGTCCACCGGATCGGCAAAGTCCTCGGGTGACGGCACCGACTCGCCCAGCCCGACTCCCTGCCCGGGGTTGGTACCCCAGGTGACGAACGGCGTCAGCTGGGTGGCGTCCATGACGACCTCACGGTCGAATGCGGCGTCGGGATCCGAGTACAGGGTCTTCCAGTACGCGACCGCGGCGTCCCACTCGTCACCCTCAGGCGCGTGCGGGCGACCCTTGAGGTAGTCGAAGGTCGTCTGGTCGGGCGCGACCATGCCTGCGCGGGCGCCCCACTCGATCGACATGTTGCAGATCGTCATGCGGCCTTCCATCGACATCTTCTCGATGGTGTCGCCGCGGTACTCGACGACGTAGCCGGCGCCACCGCCCGTACCGACTCCTGCGATGAGCGCCAGGACGACGTCCTTGGCAGTGACGCCCTCCGGCAGAGCACCGGTGATCGTCACCGCCATGGTCTTCGGCTTGGCCTGCGGCAGCGTCTGGGTGGCCAGTACGTGCTCGACCTCGGACGTGCCGATGCCGAACGCCAGCGCGCCGAACGCGCCGTGCGTGGCCGTGTGGGAGTCGCCGCAGACGATCGTCATGCCCGGCTGGGTGACGCCCAGCTGGGGGCCGATGATGTGGACGACGCCCTGGTCCTTGTCGCCGAGAGAGTGGATCCGCAGCCCGAACTCCGCCGCGTTGTTCCGCAGCGTGTCGACCTGCAGCTTCGACACCGGATCGGCGATCGGCGCGGTGATGTTGATGGTCGGTGTGTTGTGGTCCTCGGTACACAGGGTGAGGTCGGGCCGGCGAACCGTACGACCCGCGAGCCTCAGCCCGTCGAACGCCTGCGGACTCGTGACCTCGTGGACCAGATGGAGGTCGATGTACAAGAGGTCGGGCTCGCCCGGCGTGGCGCTGACCACGTGGTCGTCCCAGACCTTTTCCGAAAGGGTCCTGCCCATGAGCTTCCTCGCCCTCGTCGCCTCGGTGGTCGGCTAGGAGGCCGACTCTTCCAGTATGGGGTTTACTGCCCGCCAAATGAGACGCTAGTATCAGAGTATGGACAACTCAAGTGGTGTGGGCGTTCTCGACAAGGCGGCGCTGGTGCTCAGCGCCCTGGAATCGGGGCCGACCACCCTGGCAGGACTGGTGAGCGCCACCGGCCTCGCCCGTCCCACCGCTCACCGCCTGGCGGTCGCGCTCGAGCACCACCGGCTCGTGAGCCGCGACCTCCACGGCCGCTTCGTGCTCGGCCCACGCCTCACTGAGCTGGCCTCCGCCGCCGGCGAGGACCGTCTGCTGGCAACAGCAGGTCCCATTCTTGCGCGCCTTCGCGACATCACGGGAGAGTCAGCGCAACTTTACCGCCGGCAGGGTGACATCCGCGTGTGCGCAGCCGCCGCCGAGCGCCCGTCCGGCCTCCGCGACACCATCCCGGTCGGCTCCCAGCTCACGATGAGCGCTGGCTCGGCCGCACAGGTCCTGCTCGCCTGGGAGGAGCCCGAGAGGATCCAGCGAGGCCTCACGGGAGCGAACTTCTCGGCGGTGGCGCTCGCAGCCGTACGACGTCGTGGCTGGTGCCAGTCGGTCGCCGAGCGCGAGGCCGGCGTCGCGTCGGTCTCCGCGCCGGTGCGGTCCCCCTCCGGGAAGGTCATCGCGGCTGTCAGCGTCTCCGGGCCGATCGAGCGGCTCACTCGCCAGCCTGGTCGCCTCCACGCGGCAGCCGTGATGGCCGCTGCCGAGAGGCTGTCCGAGGTCCTGCGTCGTACGGGCGCAGCCGAGTAGGCACACTTCGGGTGCCGCAAGCCTTGTCGCACCGGCGCACAGCGTGTTCCATGGAGTGGTGATCACTTTCGATCTGGCCCGCGAGCTCGTGGTTGCCGGGATGCCCTGGATGCCCGCGTCGGGCGACCGGTTCGTCATCCCCGGCAAGGAGATGGACGAAGAGGTCTTCCACGTCGCCGAGATGACCATCGAGGTGGCGTCGCACCAGGGTGAGAGCGTCGTGAAGTTCAACGGCACCACAGAGTGGGCGCTCGACTCGATCCCGTCCGACAGCGTGCTGTGGCTCCCCCGCGAGGACCAGCTGCGCGACGCTCTCGGCCAGAGCCTCGTCGCGCTCGAGCACGAGGGCAACGAGTGGATCGTCACGTACGGCTCGGGCGAACGGCTGGAGCTCGTTCGCGACACCGATGTGGAGTGCGGCTACGCGCGAGCGCTTGTAGCCGTGCTCGAACACTCCGGCCGCTAGCCTGAATGGGTGTTCGACCTCTTCGGTGATCTCACCCCCAGCATGCTCACTCGTCCGGATGGCACCCACCTGGCGATGCTGACCGCCGAGGCGGGTTCTCCCAAGGGCATCGTGCTGGCCGTCCATGGTTTCACCGGCGGCAAGGAGGACTTCGTCTTCCTTCTCCCGGAGCTGGCAGCCAAGGGCTGGGCGGCCTGTGCGGTCGACCTGCGCGGGGTGCACCAGTCGACCTCGCCGGGACCGTACGACCTCGACACGCTCGCTGACGATCTGGTCGCTGTGGCGCGGCACCTCGGCGCGCCGGTGCACCTTCTGGCGCACTCTTTCGGCGGCCTCTCGGCTCAGCGCGCGGTCATCGCCGTTCCCGATGCGTTCGCCTCACTCACCCTCATGTGCTCCGGGCCAGCCGGCTTCATGGCGTCCGCGGATCTCATCCCCCACACGATCGACCGCCTGACGATGTTCGCCCGGGAGCTCGCCGGCCACACCCTCGCGGAGGCCTGGGACGCGAAGACGGCGTACGAGAATGTCGAGATGCACCCGGCCATGGCGTCGTTCCTGCGGGAACGCTTCGTCGTGGGAAGCCACGAGGCAGCCGTGCACAATGTCGAGGACCTGCTCCAAGCCACGGACGTTGTCGACGCCGTCGCCGCGACCGGCGTGCCGTGCGCCGTCATGTACGGCGAGCGCGACGGCACCTGGAACCAGACGACCCAGAACGAGATGGCTGCGCGGCTGGGTACGACGCCGGTCCGCATCCCCGACGCCACCCACCTGCCGATGCTCGAGAACGTCGACGCCACTGCTGAGGCGCTGGATCAGATTTTCGAGCGTGCTTCTCAGGCCACGTCAGCCGGCAATGCGTGAGCCTTCACATCGCGGAGGATCTTGACGATCACTCCTACCTCCTGCGGGAAGATGACATCCAGGTGACCGTGATCGATGTACGGCGACTCGTACAGGCGGCTTGGCTCCATCACACCGTTGGCGGTCAGCTCGTCGATGATGAGCTGGACGAAGCGGACCTGTTCGACGGAGAAGCGCGTCTGGTCGAGGAAGGCCGCGAAGGCTTCCGTGGCGGCCACCCGGTCAAGACCCACGAGTGATCGGATGAAGAGCCCGAGCCCGCCGTTCTGAACGGCCGCGCGGTCCACGTCGGTCTTGGGACCAGCGCCCGATGCGAGCAGCATCTGCTCCAGAGCACTCAGATCGTCAGGAGTCAGCTGGCGG
>DAIPZP010000175.1:0-4533 GCA_036782155.1 Propionibacteriaceae bacterium | reverse complement strand
GGAGCCGGTGATGGCCCATGAGCAGCGCTCGCGTGTAGAGCGATTCGACGCCCATCGCGGCCAGCGCCGGGTCGCGGACCTCGAGCAGCCGCCGTACGGTCTGGTTGTCGTCGTTGAGCAGCAGCCGCGCGCGTGCGCTGGCGCCGTCGTCGAAGGCGCCGAGGATCGCCGCCCAGGTGTCGTCGGCGGTGTCGGCGACGGCGCGCCGCTCGCGCCGCTCCTGAGCGGTCTCGGAGTCGAGGTAGAGCGCGGGCACTGAGGACGGTGAGAAGCCGCGCAGCTCGAGGTCGACGTCAAGCCGGTCGAGGGCCGCGCGCATCTGGTCGAGCGGCCACGCGACGGCCGACTCGCGGGACATGTCGACCGTACGGATGTGGGAGTCGAGATCGTCCGGCGTAAGGGGAACCAGGTTGGCGCCGGCCAGTACCGTGCCGGCCTTGAGCAGCAGGTCGTACTCGTAGACGTAGCCGCCGTTGATGATCTCCATCCCCTGGCCGGCGCCGACCTGCCCGACCTGACGGAAGTCGTCGACCGTACGGGTGATGTAGATGGTGCTGGTGCGCTTCATGAGGTCGGGCAACGTGCTGTCGCCGGTGTTGGTCTCGAAGGGCAGCAGCGGCAGCAGGACCTTCAGCATCTCGTCGTCGGCGAGCGCCATGCCCTTCGCGGCGACGTGGTGGATGCGCAGGAACTCGTGCATGCGCCCCGGCTCGGTGGCGGCCAGGCGGCTGAGCCAGCGGCGGAGCTGGTCGCCTAGGGCGGTACGGGTGTCGGCGAGCAGGTCGTCGGAGTACAGCGCCTCCCGGCTCGCCGTCGGCTGCAGGGCGGAGGTGTCGACGACCAGGCGCGCGAAGAAGGCCCACTCCGGGAGGAGGCCGCCCATCTCGTCGCCGAGCAGCATGCCCTTGAGGTAGACGCGGCTCCCAGGGCGACGGCCCGCGTGGGTGGGGTTGCCGAGGATCAGCGCGACCCCGTTCAGCCCCGCAGCGGGCACGCTCACCGGAACAGTGGCGAACGGTGGGATGCCGAGCTCCGCGACGCCCAGCTCGTTCACGGCAGCCCGGCGCTGCGCCGGGTCCCCCACGAGCCACGGGGGAGTCATCGGTGCGACGGGTACGGTGCGCTGACCCTGACCAGCGACCTCGACCTTGTGGGGCAGGAACCGGCCGTACTGCTGAGCGAGCGCGACCACGCGATCTGCGGCCAGCCACTCCTCGGCGCCGCGGCGAGGGGCGAGGGCGACGCAGGTGCCGGGACCGGCAGCGAGCCACTGGGCGCGCGGGTCGCTGGGTGCAGGGGCGGTGTGGTCGATCACGTACGACCCGTCACCGCGTCCGCGCCACCGCACGATCGGGCCGTCGCCCTTGCGCGAGAGCACCTCGATCTCGTCGGTGACGAGGAACGCCGAGAGCAGGCCGATGCCGAACTGGCCGAGCATGTCGGTACGGGCGAACCCGAGCTCGTCGCGTTTGGACGAGCGGCCGATGGTGGCGAGGAAGGTACGTACGTCGTCGTCGTCGAGGCCCACGCCGGAGTCGAAGCAGAGCATGCGGCCGTCGGTGGACTGGTCAGCACCGGTCAACAGGATCGCAGGCCGGTCGTCCGTGGCCCCACGCATCGTCACGGCGTCGATCCCGTTCTGGAGCAGCTCCCGCACGTACACCTTCGGCGAGCTGTACAGGTGGTGGCTCAGCAGGTCGACCAGCCCTCGCAGGTCGACCTGGAACGTGTCGTTCGTGTGCTCCGTCATCGCAGGTCCCAGGGTAGGGGCCGTGCCACCCGGACGCACCGCCCTGACGCCACCCCATCCCAGCCCAAAGCCCGACGTCACACCACGTATTTGACGTCACACCGCTTGTAGCCGGTGTGACGTCGTGAACGCGGTGTGACGTCGAGGGAAGCGAGGCCGCGATCGGTCAGAGCTTCGCCTGCCACTTCTCGGTCCATACGAGGTCGTTGTAGGTGCCGCGGAACGGGGACTCGCCCATGATCTTGTCGACCACGAGGCGGATGGTCTGGGCGTTGTCGTGGTACGCGTTGATGTAGGCCTTGACCATCGTCGCGTCGTGCAGGTGGGTCGTGTAGTTGAGGCTCACCATGACGGTCGGCACCTCGTGGACGTACCAGGGGCAGTCAGTGCTCATCGGCGTCTTCCACCGGATCCGGTAGTTGTTCTCGGCCGCGTAGCCCACGATGTTCGCGACCACGATCGCGGCATCGACCTCGTCGCGGTACGCGAGGGTCGCGCCCTTGACCCGATTCGCACCGTCGTTGAGCGTCACCTGGAATCCGCGGCTCTCCAGCTCGGCCACGAACGTGTCGCGCGCCTGCGGGCTCGACTCGTAGATGCCCCCGCCCTCGGTGTCCAGGTAGTACAGACGGATCCGTCTGTGCGTCTCAGGCCGGATGGGCAGCTGGTCCAGCGCGTTCTTCACCAGCGTGATCGACGCGTCGGCAGCCTCGGCCTGCCAGCGCAGGTGCTCCTCGCAGCCGATGACCGCGAGCTCGTCCGGCGTGCGCAGCAGGGTGCCGGCCGCCTTCTTGCCAGGCAGCCCGAGCTTCGCCTTGAGCCCCAGCACGCGCCGTACGGCATCGTCCAGGCGCTCGGCGGTGATGACGCCGGACCTCACCCCCTCGACCATGAACCCGAAGTCCTCGGCCATGTCGTTGAAGAACAGGAACATGTCGCAGCCGGACGCGATGGCGCGCGGCACGTACTCGGAACGTCGCATCGCGCTCGTCATGCCGAGCATGTGGCTGGCGTCGGTGACGACGAGGCCGTTGAAGCCGAGGCGCGTCTTGAGGAGGCCCTGCAGCAGCTCCGGCGCGAGCGTGGCGGGCATCACGTCAGCGTCGGTGAGGCTCGGGTCGAGCGCCTTCGAGTACGCCGGTAGCGCGATGTGGCCCGCCATGATCATCTCGACGCCGGCGTCGATGTGATGCCGGTAGACCTGGCCGAACGATGCGTCCCACTCTTCGGGTGCGAGCTCGTTGACACCGAGGACGAGGTGCTGGTCGCGCTCTTCCGTACCGTCGCCCGGGAAGTGCTTGATGCAGACCGCGATGTCCTGGTCGGCGTCCCGGATGCCGCGCGCCTTGGCGCTGGTGGAGCGGATCACGTCGTCGGCCGTTGTGCCGTGCGCGCGGGTGTTCACGATGGTGTTGCGCCAGTTGGTGAGGATGTCGACGATCGGGGCGAAGATCACGTTGACACCCAGTGGGCCGGATTCACGCCCGGAGACCAGACCGGTGCGGTACGAGACGTCGTCGCTCCTGGCCGCGTCGCACTGGGCGCCGGTCGCGATGTACGTGCCTTCGGCGCAGGCGCCGTTCCCACCCGACTCGCAGTTCGCCGCGATGAGCAGCGGGATCGCCGAGGCGGCCTGCAGCGAGTTCAGCAGGCCTTGTACCTGCTGGGCAGAACCTCCGTGGTAGCGGGCGCCGCCGATCCCGTTCGTCGCGAGGATCTCCTCGTTGCTGCCGACGTTGCCGCTGAACGTGTCCTGGCCGAAGTGGAACAGGTTGAAGAACAGCTGACCGACCTTCTGCTCGAGGGTCAGCCCGGCGAGGGTGGTCTCGACCCAGTCGACTCGATCGGCGTCGAGCTCGTACGGGACGGCTCTCAGATCCACAGTGGGGGACACGGGGGTACTCCTTGATCTCAGTCTTGCCAGGGCGGGGTGACGGGAAGAAGCGCAGCGAACTCGGCGACGAGCGCGTCCTGGTACGTCCCGGCATAGGTGCCGTCCAAGAAGCGACCCAGCGCCTCGTCGCGGAAGCGGCGCCAGGACTCGCGCTCGCCGCCGGGGTTGATGGGGTAGAAGAGGACGCCGGCTGCGGCGGCGGTGTCGCGGTCCGCAGGCGCGTCGCCGATGAGCAGGATGTGGTTGTCGGCGTACTTGCCCTTCGCCGCGAGCTCGAGGTGACGAGCCTTCGTGCCCTGCTCCTGGCCGGCGATCAACGTCATGTAGCGGGCTAGGTCGTGCTCGCTCCACTCACGGGCGAGGGCGTCCAGCGGCGTCGCCGAGACCACCATGAGGTCGGCGTCGACCGACGCCGTGGCGAGGCTCTCGCGCACGTTGCCGAACGGCGGTACATCGTGGACCATGTCCGCGATCCGCTCGTCGACCTCGTCGGTCCACTCCCATGCGGTGTCGAGCTCGGGATCGGGATGCAGTGCGGCGTACTGGCGAAGCCCCGTACCGCTCAGCGGGAAGCCCGACTGTACGAACCGGCGCAGCGCCGTTCCGGCGGGGACGCGTACCCCGCGCTGTACGACCTCGGGGCGTGCGGCGAGCAGGTCGAAGACCCGCACCAGCGCGAGCCAGCGGTTGAGGCCACGGCCGTCGGAGTACAGGTTCACGAACTCGGCGGTCTCTCGGACCAGCGACGAGACGCCCTGCAGCCGCCAGCACTTGATGGTGGCCGGGATGAAGCACTCCTTGTGCTTGATCTCCATGGCGTCGAAGACGCAGCCGTCCGAGTCGATGCCGATGAAGTGGTCTCCTCTGGGCTGGAACGAGGTCAGCCCGG
>DAIPZP010000174.1:0-4539 GCA_036782155.1 Propionibacteriaceae bacterium | reverse complement strand
TCGAGCCAGAGCTGATCTTCGCGCTGGCAAGGCGCAACGGCGTCCGCCTGCCCTATGCGGGGGTCGAGGACCTGCGGTCCCGGTACGACTTCGGCGACCTGCAGGAGTTCCTCGACCTGTACTACTCGAACATGACCGTGTTGCGGCACGGCGCGGACTTCACCGACCTCACGGACGCGTACCTCGCCCGCGCGGCGCGCGCCGGTGTCCGCAGGGCTGAGGTGTTCTTCGACCTCCAGGCGCACACCGGCCGAGGGGTGCCGGCGACGGAAGCGCTCGAGGGCGTGAGCTCCGCTCTGTCCCTGTCGTACGAGCGTTACGGCATCAGCTCGGGGCTCATCGTCACCCTGCTGCGCCACCTGTCGGCGGAGTCGGCGATGGAGGCGTACGAGCAGGCGGTGGCCAGTGGGGTACCGCTACTCGGCATCGGGCTGTGCTCGACCGAGGTCGGCAACCCCGCGAGCCGGTTCCGGGAGGTGTTCGCGCGTGCCCAGGCCGACGGTCTCCACACCGTCGCGCACGCGGGCGAGGAAGGTGACGCGAGCTATGTCACCGACGTCCTCGACAACCTCCACGTGGAGCGTGTGGACCACGGCGTACGGGCCGTGGGGGATCCTCTCCTGGTCGATCGGCTCGTGGCCGAGCAGATCCCGCTGACCGTGTGCCCGCTGTCGAACGTACGGCTGAAGGGCGTCGCCGACCTCCGCGTCCACCCGCTCGCCGACCTGTTGCGCCGCGGCGTCCGGGTCACGGTGAACTCCGACGATCCGGCCTACTTCGGCGGCTACCTGGACGAGAACGTCGAAGCCGTACGGTTGGCGCTGGGTCTGACGGAGGACGAGGTCCGCGACCTCGCGCTCAACGGCATCGCCGCATCTTTCGCACCACCCGAGGTGAAGGCCGAGCTCGCCGCGAGCTGGGACGACGTGGCCGCCGGCACATCCGGCGGAGGAAGGCTGACGCCATGATCGAGCTGGAGCGCATGGACCCGGAGGTTCGGCCGAAGCTTTCCCGGCTGCGGCCGATCAACGTCGGGAGCCCGGTCATGCGGCTGTTGTTCGCCGTCTTGCCACACGTGATGCCCTCGCATCGCGTGTCCGGTGTGGCGCTGACGACAGACCGCGCCGGATCGGTACCGGTCCGGATCTACCGCCCCGACAAGGCAACGGGAGCCGGCCTGCTGTGGATCCACGGCGGCGGTCTCGTGGGTGGCGTCGCGAAGATGGACGACCGCTTCTGCGGCGAGACGGCGCAGCAGCTGGGGGTGACGATCGTCTCGGTCGAGTACCGGGTCGCTCCGAAGTTCCCGTTCCCGGCGGGCCTCGACGACGTGCACGCCGCGTTCACGTGGTTCCTGGACCATGCCGCAGCGTGGGGAGTGGATCCCGCGAGGATCGTCGTCGGTGGTCAGAGCGCCGGTGGCGGGCTCGCCGCGGCACTGGTCCAACGTCTGTACGACGAGGGCCGACACGTCGCCGCCCAGTGGCTGTGGTGCCCGATGCTGGACGACCGTACGGCGCTGAACACCGATCTCGACGAGATCGGACATCTCGTGTGGGACAACCGCGCCAACCGCTACGGCTGGGGCTCGTACCTGCAGGGTCTCGATCGCTCTGCCCTCCCTCCGTACGCCTCCCCGAGCCACCGGGAAGACCTCTCCGGCCTGCCCCCAGCCTGGTTGTACGCCTCCGACATCGAGCTCTTCCACGACGAAGTCGTCGACTACGCGGCTCGCCTCAAGGACGCCGGCGTCGACACCACGCTGGACATCGTCCCCGGTGTCCCACACGCCGTCGAGGCCACCCTGCGGGACATCCACGCCTCGCATTCGATCCTCAGCAAGGGGCGTACCTGGCTGGGCGATCACCTCGGATCGTTGGCTGCCCCATCGTGAGCAGCCCGTGCCGAGGCCGGATCCCTTGGTAGGTTGTCGGAACGCGGCGCTCGGGAGGTAAGGATGAGTATCGACATCCTCCTCCTCGTCGGGGCCGTGGTGGTGGTCGCGGGCGTCGTCGTCGCGAAGATCGGCGACCGGATCGGGCTCCCTGCGCTGCTGCTGTTCCTCGGTCTCGGCGTTCTGATGGGGCTGCCCTCCCACGGCACGAGCTTCACCAACCCGGCCCTCGCGCACGACCTGGGGTTCGCCGCGCTCGTGCTGATCCTCGCCGACGGCGGCCTGTCGACGAAGTGGCGCGACATCAAGCCGGCGATCTGGTCGTCCGTCCTGCTGGCCACGCTCGGCGTGGGCGTCACCGTCGTCGTGATGACGCTGTTCCTGGTCGTCCTCAAGGCACCGCTCGCGGTCGCGGTGGTCGTCGCCGCGATCATGGCGCCGACCGACTCGGCGGCGGTGTTCTCGATCCTGCGCAAGGCACCGCTCCCGTCGCGACTACGGGCGACGCTCGAGGGAGAGTCAGGACTCAACGATGCGCCGACCGTCCTGCTGGTCATCGCGGCGACCGAGCTGGCGCTCGGCAAGACCACCTACGCGGATGCCCCGCTCACCGCACTGCTGGTCGCCGCGGAGCTGATCGGCGGGGTTGTGCTCGGCGTTGTCGTGGGATGGATCGGGGTGAGGCTGCTCCGCAACCTGGCGCTGCCGAGCTCGGGCCTCTATCCGCTGGCGTCGCTCGGCTGGGCGGTCATCGCGTACGGGCTCGGGGTCCAGACGCACGTGTCGGGCTTCTCCGCGGTGTACGTGTGCTCGGTCGTCATGTCCAGCGGCAAGCTCCCGCACCGCCACGCGACGCGGTCGTTCGCCGAAGGGATCGGCTGGGTCGCCCAGATCGGGCTCTTCGTCATGCTGGGTCTGTTGGCGACGCCGTCGAGGATCACGTGGCAGGTCGTCGTGCTGGCCGTGGTCGCCAGCCTGTTCCTGACGTTCGTGGCCAGACCGCTGAGCGTCTTCGCCTGCCTGACGTGGTTCCGCATCCCCGTCAAAGAGCAGGTGTTCATCTCGTGGGCCGGCCTGCGCGGAGCCGTACCCATCATTCTCGCCACCATCCCCATGGCGGCCGGGATGCCGGGGGCCGACCAGGTCTTCGACCTCGTCTTCGTCAGCGTGATCGTGCTCACCCTGCTCAACGCCCCGTCGCTGCTCTGGGTGGCCAAGAAGCTGGGCCTGGCCAGCGACACCAGAGAGGTCGATATCGAGGTGGCGCGTCTGGATCAGGTCGAGGCCGACCTGCTGCAGGTGAGGATCGCCGACGACTCCCGGCTCCACGGCGTCGCGGTCAGCGAGCTGCGGCTGCCGCCGAACAGCTCGGTGAGCCTCGTGATCAGGGGAGATCGTACGTTCACGCCGCACGGCCGGGACGTCCTCAAGGCCGGCGACGAGGTGCTCGTGGTGACGCCTTCTGCTGTGCGCGGTCAGGTCGAGGACCGCTTCCGCGCTGTCGACCGTCGTGGCCGACTGGCCGGGTGGAACCTCGAAGAGTGAGCTGTACGACTAGGTCACGCTCGCGGTCGGCGTCGCGCTCGGCGTCGTCGAACCCTGCGACTTCGGGAGGCAGGCCTTGCCGTTCGGTACGGCGATCGACGAGGCAAAACCCGTGGCGGGAAGCGTCTTGTCCGTCTTCGCTCCGATGAGCACGTCCACGGTGCCGTCGTTGCGGTTGTCGGCGCGGAGGGTGGCTTCGGGGAAGTTGCTCGCCACGAGCTTGACCGCGGGCAGGTCGATCGAACCGCCGACAATGATCGGCGCGGCGATCGCCTCGCTGGTGTTGCTCACTACGGAGATGTTGTAGCCGCGCGCCTTGAGGACCTTTGCCACCTCGGTCGCGTACCCCTTGACGTCTCCGCCGTTGAGGACCCGTACGGTCACCTGGTCGGGTGTCAGCTGGGTCACGGGCTGCGAGACGCAGGCGTTCACGGTGCTGATCGGGACGGTGAGGACTGCCTTGTAGCCCCACCACGCGCCGTATCCGAGGACGACGAGGAGAACGAACAGTGTCACGGGAGTCCGCAACCAGCGGATCACCTGTCGAAAGGACACCTGGCTTCCCCTATCACTACTTCAGTTCGAGCACCCTAGCGTGCACAGTCTGCCGTTGTTGCAGCGCAGCGCGCAGGGCTCTGTGCAAACCGTCCTCCAGGTACAGCTCGCCGCGCCACTTCACGACGTGCGCGAACAGGTCTCCGTAGAACGTCGAGTCCTCCTCGAGAAGCGCTTCGAGGTCGAGCATTCTCTTCGTCGTGACGAGCTGGTCGAGCCGTACCTGCTGCGGTGCGATCACCGCCCACTGCTTCTGCACGTAGCCGTGGTCGGGGTACGGCCTCGCCTCTCCCACGCGCTTGAAGATCACGGCTGACACCCTACCTGGGCCGCCCTGTCGAAGGACTGAATGCCGACTGACTATCCCAGCTCGACAGCCGTCCAGGACACCGCGGGCAGGCCGAGGCGCAGCAAGCCGTCGCTGATCTCGGCGGTCGGGGTGGGCCGAAGGCCGACGCGGTCGGGTTCCTCGAGGGTGTTGGCGGCGCCGAGGTCATCGTCGTACAGCGAGGATGCGCCGCGTACGGACACGTCGCCGAGCGCCC
>DAIPZP010000173.1:3272-4543 GCA_036782155.1 Propionibacteriaceae bacterium | reverse complement strand
ACGCCCAGATCGCAGCTATCGCCATCGCACACCAGCTGCCGCTCTACACCTGCAACCCGCGAGACTTCGCGCTCATCCCAGACCTCGATCTGAGGGCAGTTGAGGTCCCGCCGCGGGACACAAGTCGCCTGTGAACCATGGAGATTGCCAGGTTGCTCGGCTAACCTCGGGGCCTAGTCGGTCACTGTCTTGGAGGTCCGGATGCCCATTCTCGGCAACATCACCGAAGCCATCGGCAACACCCCGCTGGTGCGGATCAACCGCATGGCGGAGGGTCTGGACGCCACGGTGGCGGTGAAGCTCGAGTTCTACAGCCCCGCGAACTCGGTGAAGGACCGCATCGGTGCGTCGATCATCGACGCGGCCGAGGCCGACGGCAGCCTCAAGCCGGGCGGCACGATCGTCGAGGCGACAAGCGGAAACACCGGCATCGCGCTGGCGATGGTCGCTGCGGCGCGTGGCTACAAGCTCGTGCTCGCCATGCCGGAGTCGATGTCGAAGGAACGTCGAGCCCTCCTTCGGGCGTTCGGGGCCGAGCTCATCCTGACGCCGGCCTCCGAAGGCATGCGCGGCGCGGTGGAGAAGTCCGAGGCGATCGCGGCGGAGCGACCCGGCGCGGTCCTCGCGCGGCAGTTCGCCAACCCGGCCAACCCCAGGATCCACTACGAGACGACCGGTCCCGAGATCTGGCAGGGGACCGACGGCAAGGTCGGCATCTTCGTCTCCGGTATCGGCACCGGCGGCACGATCTCGGGCGCTGGCCGCTATCTCAAGGAGCAGAACCCTGAGATCAAGGTCGTCGCGGTCGAGCCCACCGAGTCGCCGATCCTGTCCGGCGGCAAGCCCGGCCCGCACAAGATCCAGGGCATGGGCCCGAACTTCATCCCCGAGATCCTCGACCGCAGCGTCTACGACGAGGTCATCACCGTCAATGCCGACGAGGCCGTCGCGGTGGCGAGGGACATGGCGACCAAGGAGGGCATCCTCGCCGGCATCTCGTCGGGCGCGATCCTCAAGGCCGCGCTCGACCTGGCCAAGCGCCCCGAGAACGCAGGGAAGACGATCGTCGCGATCACCTGTGACTTCGGCGAGCGCTACCTGTCGACGGTGCTGTTCGAGGGTTTGGTCGACTGACCGGTACAGGTGCTCTCGCCGAGGGGTACAGGTGCTCTCGCCGAGGGGTACAAGTCCTCTCGCCGAGGAGTCAGTGCTGCAGGACGAGGTCGTCGTCCACGTAGCCCGGCCGGGCGATCGCGAGTCCGCCGAGCAGC
>DAIPZP010000173.1:0-3262 GCA_036782155.1 Propionibacteriaceae bacterium | reverse complement strand
AGGCGAGCGATGCTGCACGGCAGCAGGCCGCGAGAGACATGACTGAGCTCCGGAACACACGCGTGCTGCGGTACTCCGCCAGTGCCAGGTCGGCCTACGCCGCCATCAAGTCGCGCCTGGTCCGCGGCTGAGACCGGCCCTCACCGTACGAGGTCGTCGTCCACGTAGCCCGGCCGGGCGATCGCGAGTCCGCCGAGCAGCAGGAAGACGGCTGAGCCGGCGATCATGAGCAGTGGTACGGACCAGCCGCCCGTCACCTCGTGAAGGATGCCGACCAGCAGCGGCCCCAAGCCGGAGAAGATGTAGCCGACCGACTGGGTGAGCCCGGACAGCCCGCCCGTGACGTGCGGATCGCGCGTCCGCGCGGTGATCAAAGCGAGCGCCATGGGAAACGAGAAACCGGCCACGCTGATGAGCGTCACCCAGAGGATGGGTGACCACAGCGGCGCGAGCCACAGGCCGCCGAAGCCGGTCGCCAGGAAGATGGCGAAGACGACCACGAACGGTCGCAGGTCGCGCGACCTGGCCACGACGATCGGCATGATCAGGGCCGCCGGGAAACCGAGCGCCGAGTAGTACGACAGGAGCAGGCTCGCGGTGGATGCTGAGACACCGGAGTCGCGGAGGATCTGCGCGAGCCAGCCGAACGTCACGTACGCCTGCATCGACTGGATCCCGAAGAACAACGCGAGCCCGAGAGCTCGCCGTGACCGGATCACCGACAGGATGCTGCTCCGTGGCCCCATCGCCGCGCCGGTCATGCGACGCTCACGGACCGTGAGCACCACCCACGGCACCACGGCTACTGCAGAGATGACGCCCCATATGCCGAGCGCGGTACGCCATCCGCCGGGGGTGGACACCAGGAGCGGCGTCACGAGTCCGGGAACCGTGGCCCCAGTGGTCAGGCCGACGACGTACACCATCATCAGGACCGACTGCCGCCGCGGGTAGAAGCGCTTGATGAAGACCGGTACGAGGATGTTGCCCATCCCCGCGCCGAGCAGGGCGAGCACCGACAGCGCGAGGAACGCGACCTGGTTGCTGACGAGCGACCGGGCCAGTAGACCGATGGCCGCTGCGGCCACACCCAGCGTCAACGCCCCGGCGGTGCCCAGCTTGTTCGACAACGTGACGGCCGTCGCGCCGGCGATCGCGAAGCAGAACCCCGGGAGGGCGGTCAGTGCGCCGGCGAGGGTCGGGGAGAAGCCGAGGCCGTGGGTGATCTCCGCCAGTACAGGTCCGATCGAGGTCGCTCCCGGGCGAAGGATGATCGCGATCGCGGCGACGGCCACCACGCCGAACCACGCGTAACGAGTCGCCCTGGGAATCCTCACCGGCGAATCTTCTCAGATCGCGTACGGCCTTCCGGGGAGTGGTCACGAGAGGCTTTCAAGGGGCGAAAAGTCGTTGAGTCCCCACAGACATTGGAGGTCTGCCATTAACACCGTGCCGTCTTGAGGGTCGCCTTATTCTCGACCCGCCGATCCACGGCCATCGTCAAGGAGCACCCTAGATGTCACGTAACGAACAGATTCTCCACGTCCTGCAGGGCCTGGTGGGGCGGTCGCAGGATGTCGAAGGCGCGATGCTCGTCACGCTCGACGGCCTTCCTCTCGCCTCTGCGCTGCCGCAAGGCGCCGATGAGGACCGCGTCGCGGCCATGGCCGCCGCTGCGCTCTCGATGGGTGCGCGTACCACCGCCGAACTGCGTCGCGGCTCGCTGGAGCAGGTGCTCGTCAAGGGCGATTCGGGCTACATCGTCATCATCTCGGCCGGCAAGGACACCGTACTGGCGGCCATCTCCAACGGTGAGGCCAAGCTCGGCATGATCTTGTACGAGATGAAGATCGCCGCCCGCGACCTCGCCCGCGAACTCGGGTGACTTCCTTGCAGGACATGCGCCCTGAGGACGTCCGCGGCGAGTGTCGAGAGTACTACTGGTACTACTTCGACGGTACGAGCCGACGGCTGCTCGTCAGCGATGTGGAGACGCGGTTCCCGACCGGCGAGCTCATCGTGTCCCAGACCGATGTCGCGGGCAACATCACGATGTGCAACGAGGCGTTCGTCCACATGTCCGGTTGGAGCCGCGAGCAGCTGATGGGCGCTCCCCATTCGATCCTGCGTCACCCGGACATGCCCAAGGCTGCGTTCGGTGACCTGTGGACCACGGTCGACCAGGGCACGCGCTGGAGCGGCTACGTGAAGAACCTCCGGCGTGACGGCGGCTTCTACTGGGTCTATGCCACCGTCATCCCCAAGATCGTCGACGGCGCCGTCGTCGGGCACACCTCGGTGCGGCGCGAGCCGAGCCGCGACAAGGTCGAAGAGCTGGCGGCTGTGTACGTCACGATGCTTGCCGAGGAAGGTCGGGCATGACCAGGCAGTTCGTCATCAGCCCGGATGTCAACGTCCGCAACATCACCGACTGGTTCATCCTCAACACCAAGGTGCAGCGGATGACCGGTGAGGCGTTCCACGCGACCGTCTACACCGACTTCGCGGACCTCCACAAGGCGTACTCCGAGGGACTGGCTGACCTCGTCTTCGCGAACGCGGCGGACACGGCCACGCTGGTACGGGACCACGGCTACCTGCCGATCGCGGCGCCGTACGGAGTCTCCAAGGAGGCGTCCGTGGTGGTCGCGGCCGACGGGCCCCTGCACGCGCTCGCCGACCTGCCCGCCCACCTGACCGTGGCGTCGACCGATGCGCCGGACGTCGAGCGGATCTGCCGGATCCTGCTGGAGCCGGCGAATCTTGGAGCGGCGGACCTCACCCTCCAGGTCAAGCCGAACCCCGTACTCGTGGCCAAGGCAGTGATGCGCGACGAGGTGCAGGTCGGATTCTTCCCGCAGGACGCGTACGACGAGCTGTCGGCCATGGTCAAGGAACAGCTCCGCGTGCTCATTGCGAGCAAGATCTACGTCGTACGCAACGCGTTCCTCGCCAGCCCGGCGATCGCCGGCTTGATCGGCGCGATCTGGGCTGGGCTCGAGTCGATGAACAACGATCCCGACAGTGCCGAGCTGCTCGCCGGACTCGGCGCGCCGCACGGCTGGGAGCGAGTGTCCATCGAGGACACCAGCTTCATGATCGACCTCATGGACGCGCTGTCCCAGGGGTAGTCGCTGCTCTGGTGGGCGTGCGTGGTGTGGCCCGCTCACTGCGTTCGGTTCATCATGTTAAGTGGCTGAGTTGTAGGTTCTCACGGCCAATTCGCCGTGAGAACCTACAACTCAGCCACTTAACATGATGA
>DAIPZP010000172.1:0-4548 GCA_036782155.1 Propionibacteriaceae bacterium | reverse complement strand
GCCCGCCGTCGTCGTTGACGAGCCTGTCGCCGCCGAGGAGCCCGCAGTCGAGGCCGCGAAGCCGGTCGTCCCCGCGAAGCCCAAGGCTGCCGTCGTGCCCAAGGCTGTTGTCGCCGACGAGCCCGTCGCCGACGAGGCTGCGGCGGACACCGCCAACTGATCACCAACCAGACCAACACAAGGACGTACACCTGACATGGCAATCACTGCTGCCGATGTGAAGAAGCTCCGGGACCAGACCGGGGCCGGGATGATGGACGCTAAGAAGGCCCTCACTGAGGCCGATGGCGACTTCGTCAAGGCCGCCGAGCTGCTCCGGATCACCGGTGCCGCGAAGCTGGCCAAGCGTTCCGACCGCGATGCTTCCAACGGCATCGTGGCGGCCGCCGGCTCGGCGCTCATCCAGCTCGGCGCCGAGACCGACTTCGTCGCCAAGAACGACGAGTTCGTCTCGCTCGCCGAGCAGATCGTCATCGCTGTCGACAAGGCCGGTGTTGACTCGGTCTCCTCCGCACAGGGCGTCACGCTCGCCTCCGGCGAGACCGTGGCCGAGGCCGTCTCGACGATCGCGGCCAAGATCGGCGAGAAGATCGAGCTCGTCGCCGTGGCACGTTTCGACGGCACGACCCACTCGTACCTTCACCAGCGCTCCAAGGACCTACCGCCGCAGGTCGGCGTGCTCGTGGAGTTCGTCGGTGCCGACGAGGCTGCTGCTCACAACATTGCTCTGCAGATCGCATCGATGTCGCCGCAGTACCTCACACGGGCCGACGTCCCGGCGGACGTCGTGGCCAACGAGACCCGCATCGCCGAGGCGACGGCACGCGAGGAGGGCAAGCCCGAGGCTGCCATCGGACGCATCGTCGAGGGCCGCGTGGGCGCGTTCTACAAGGACTACTGCCTGCTCGACCAGCCGTCGATCTCCGACGACAAGCAGTCCGTCGGGGCTCTTCTCAAGAGCAAGGGCATCGAGATCACCCGATTCGTACGCTTCGCTGCGGGGTCCTGATCCAACTGGCCGGCCACTGGCCGGTAGAGTGACGTGCGCCGTTACCCCTTGGGGTAGCGGCGCACGTTCATGACCAGAGCGGCATAGGACGCGACACGAGGAGTGGGACGAATGGCGTACAAAAGGGTCCTGCTCAAACTGTCCGGTGAGGCCTTCGGCGGCGGCCAACTCGGCGTCGATCCCGACGTCGTGGGCTCGATCGCCGCACAGATCGCCGAGGTCGTACACAGCGGTGTCCAGGTGGCGATCGTCGTCGGCGGAGGCAACTTCTTCCGCGGCGTCGAGCTGCAGCAGCGCGGCATGGAGCGGCCACGCGCCGACTACATGGGCATGCTCGGCACCGTCATGAACTGCCTCGCGCTCCAGGACTTCTGCGAGAAGGCAGGCGTCGAGACCCGCGTCCAGACGGCGATCGCCATGGGCCAGGTCGCCGAACCGTACATCCCGCGCCGCGCCGTGCGGCACATGGAGAAGGGCCGCGTCGTCATCTTCGGCGCCGGCTCGGGGATGCCGTTCTTCTCGACCGACACCGTGGCCGCGCAGCGCGCGCTCGAGGTCGGCTGCGAGATCATCCTCTTGGCGAAGCAGGGGGTCGACGGGGTGTACGACGACGACCCGCGCAAGAACCCCAATGCCAAGCGCTACACCGACCTGACCTACGACGAGTACCTCGCGAAGGACCTCAAGGTGGCTGACGCCACCGCCATCAGCCTCGCCCGTGACAACCACCTCTCCATGCTCGTGTTCAACCTCGACGAGCCAGGCAACATCGCCCGGGCCGTAGCGGGGGAGCCGATCGGCACCTTCGTCCACGTCTGAGGTGCAGTACCGTTCGAACATCACCACCCGAAGGGACCTGAAGTGACGACCGCCGACATCGTTAGCGACGCCGACCACAAGATGGACCACGCCGTCGAGTTCGCTCGTGAGGAGTTCGCGGCCATCCGTACCGGCCGCGCGCACCCGGCCATGTTCAGCAAGATCGTGGTCGAGTACTACGGCACCCCGACGCCGCTCCAGCAGCTGGCCTCGTTCCAGGTGCCTGAGGCGCGCACGATCCTCATCACGCCGTACGACCAGGGCTCCATGGCCGCCACAGAGCGGGCGATCCGCGACTCCGATCTCGGCGTGAACCCGTCCAACGACGGCCACACGATCCGGTGCGTCCTGCCGGTGCTCACTGAAGAGCGGCGCAAGGAGTACACGAAGGTCGCCAAGTCGAAGGCCGAAGAGGGGCGAGTGGCCATCCGGAACACCCGCCGCCACGCCCTCGACACCATCCACAAGCTGGTCAAGGACCACGACGTGTCCGAGGACGACGCCTCCCGGGCCGAGAAGCATCTGGACCAGGTGACGAAGAAGCACACCGACTCTGTCGACGAGCTGCTCAAGCACAAGGAGGCAGAGCTCCTCGAGCTCTGAACCAGGTGGAGCGGACGAGGGACGAGCATTCCCCCCTGGACGAAGCCAGGGAGGCGGTGGACCGGGTCAACGCCAAAGCCGGCCGGGACCTCCCTGCCGCTATCGCCGTAGGCGTTCTGCTCATCGCCTGGGTGGTGCTGTCCATGCTGTTCTTCGTGCCCGGCTTCGTCGCACTCGTCATCATCGCCATCGTCCTCGGGTCCATCGAGCTGCACCGAGCCCTGCAGACCCACGACCGGGGCACGTCGGCCGTGGTCCCCATCACCGTGGGTGGCGCCCTGACGGCGCTCGGCGCGTACTTCTCGGCCGGGAGGTCGGCAGAGGACGCCGTCCTGTTCGTGATGGCGCCGCTGGCGCTCACGGCAGCTGTGGCACTCGGCTGGCGCCTGCGAGGTGGCCCTGTCCACTACGTGAGGGACGCGGCGGCCAGCCTTCTCTCGATCGCGTACGTGCCCTTGATGGGCTCCTTCCTCCTGCTTGCTGTCGGCGAGTCGCACGGCACGCTGCGCATCGTCGCCATGATCCTGTGCGTCGTGGCCGGCGACGTCGGCGGCTACGTGGCGGGCGTGCTGCTTGGCAGACACCAACTCGCGCCCGTGATCTCCCCGAAGAAGACCTGGGAAGGACTCGGCGGCTCGGTGGTCCTGGGACTCGCTATGGGCTGGGTGACGGTCCACCTGCTCCTCGGAGCGCCGCTCTGGGCGGCCCTCGTGTTCGGCCTCGTCGTGGTCCTTGTCGGTACGGTCGGTGACCTCGTCGAGTCCCTCATCAAGCGCGACCTCGGGATCAAGGACATGAGCGGCTTCCTCCCCGGTCACGGTGGCGTCCTCGATCGCATCGACTCCATCTTGTACAGCGCCCCGATCGCGTGGCTGCTGCTGCACCTGCTGGTGCCGAATGCCTGACCAGGGTCCGCTGCCGTTGACGTTCGCGGCCCCGCGTCGCGGCAAGCCGCCACGGCATTTCGCCGACCTCGCGCCGGACGAGCGGGCGTCAGCGGTTTCCGAGCTCGGTCTGCCGGCATTCCGTGCCAAGCAGCTGTCCAGCCACTACTACGCCGGCTTCAGCGCCGACCCGCTGACCTGGACCGACCTTCCCGCCGCGCACCGCGAACAGATCAGGGACGCGTTGTTCCCGCCGCTCCTCACGTACGTCCGCGACGTCTCGTGCGACGGCGGCGCCACGGTCAAGACGCTGTGGAAGCTCCACGACGGCACGCTCGTGGAGTCGGTGCTCATGCGGTACGGGCTCCGGCACGACGGCACCCCCGGATCGCACGGTGTGAGGTCGACGCTCTGCGTGTCCTCACAGGCCGGCTGCGGCATGGCGTGCCCGTTCTGTGCGACCGGCCAGGGCGGGCTGCAGCGCAACCTCAGCACGGCCGAGATCGTGGACCAGGTACGCGCCGCCTGCGCGACGCTGGCCGCGGGAGGTCTGCCCGGTGGCCCCGGCCGGCTCAACAACGTCGTCTTCATGGGCATGGGCGAACCGCTGGCCAACTTCAACGCCGTGATGCGGGCTGTACGAGGGATCACCTCGCCCGAGCCCGACGGTCTCGGGATCTCCGCGCGTGGTGTCACGGTGTCCACGGTCGGGCTCGTACCGCGGATCGAGCAGCTGGCGGACTCGGGCATCCCCGTGACGCTCGCGGTCTCGCTGCACGCGCCCGACGACGAGCTCCGCGACACGCTCGTACCGATCAACACCCGTCACAAGGTGGACGAGGTCGTCGACGCGGCGTGGCGGTATGCGGAGAAGACCAAGCGGCGTGTGTCCATCGAGTACGCGCTCATCCGCGACATCAACGACCAGGCCTGGCGCGCCGACCGGCTCGCGAAGGTGCTCCAGGCGCGCGGCGACTGGGGCTGGGTACACGTCAACCTCATCCCGCTCAACCCCACGCCGGGTTCGAAGTGGACCGCCTCACGCCCCGAGGACGAGGCCGAGTTCGTACGCCGCCTCGCGGATCACGGAGTGCCCGTGACGGTACGTGACACGCGCGGCCGCGAGATAGACGGCGCCTGCGGGCAATTGGCGGCCAGCGAGCGGGTGAAGTAGTACGCGTGCCTGTCGGCTTGTGTCTACATGGGGACGGCTGTCCGGGCTGTACAGCTTGT
>DAIPZP010000171.1:0-4561 GCA_036782155.1 Propionibacteriaceae bacterium | reverse complement strand
ATCGATGGATCCGTAGAGTGACGGAAGTGAACACGTCGCGCTCCGAGGCGATCCTGCAGCTGATCCGAGAGTCGGTGGTCGGTGACGATCAGGTGCTGCCGGGACCGTACGGACCACGGCGGGTGACATACGCCGACTACACGGCCTCCGGGCGAGGACTGAGCTTCCTGGAGGACTTCCTTCGACTCGAGGTCCTCCCCCGCTACGCCAACACCCACACCGAGGCGTCCGGCACCGGCCTCCAGACGACACGGCTCCGCGAGGACGCCCGCCGCATCATCAAGGAGTCAGTGGGCGGCGACGACAGCACGGTCGTGATCTTCACCGGCTCCGGCTCGACGGGTGCGATCGCCAAGATCATCGGCATCCTCGGCCTCCGGATTCCCTCGACCCTCGAAGACCGGTACCACTTCTCGGCGCAGATCCCCGAAGCCCAGCGGCCGGTCGTCTTCATCGGACCGTACGAGCATCACTCCAACGAGCTGCCGTGGCGGGAGTCGATCGCCGACGTGGTGACGATCCCCGAGGATGCCGACGGGGAGATCGACCGAGAACAGCTCGCTGCCGAGCTCGAGCGGTACGCCGACCGGCCCCTCAAGATCGGGTCGTTCTCGGCGGCGTCGAACGTCACGGGCATCCTCTCCGACGTAGGCGGCATCGCTTCGCTCCTCCACTCCCATGGCGCCCTGAGCTTCTGGGACTTCGCCGCATGCGCCCCGTACGTACCGATCAGCATGCAGGCGGTCGACGGCCAGCCGGATTCGTACCTCGATGCCATCTTCCTGAGCCCCCACAAGTTCATCGGCGGGCCGGGCACACCGGGTCTGCTCATCGTGCGACGCGAACTCGTCGCCAACCGGGTTCCCGACGTTCCCGGGGGCGGAACAGTTCTGTACGTCAACCAGACCGAGCACCGCTACCTGTCCGAGCCGAGCCATCGCGAGGAAGGCGGGACGCCGGCGATCATCGAGTCGATCAGGGCGGGGCTCGTCTTCCAGCTGAAGGATGCCGTCGGCGTCGACGTGATCAAGGCCCATGAGGACGTCCTCCTCGAGCGCGCGTTGAGCGCCTGGCGGGACGAGCCCGGCGTGGAGATCATGGGCAACCTCACCGCGCCACGACTGTCCATCGTGTCGTTCGTGATCAGCACCCCCGGCGGCGACCACCTGCACCACAACTTCGTCGCGGCCCTCCTCAACGACCTGTTCGGGATCCAGACCCGGGGCGGCTGCTCCTGCGCGGGACCGTACGGTCACCGCCTGCTCAAGATCGACCAGGAGACCTCGCATGGGTTCGAGCGTCTGATCGCCGCCGGGTACGAAGGGATGCGCCCCGGATGGGTGCGGGTGAACTTCAACTACTTCATCGACCCGCTCGTGGGCGATTACATCATCGAGGCTGTACGGCTGATCGCCCGCGACGGCTGGAAGCTCGTCCCCGACTACCGCTTCGACCCGCTGAGCGGCTTGTGGCATCACCGCCACGGGCCGACCGAGCCGGTGCTGCGGCTGAGCGACGTGCGGTACGAGGAGGACGGCACGATGACGTACCCCCACCACACCACGACCGCGCCTTTGTCGGTACTGGAGGCCTACCTGGCCGAGGCTCGGCAGATCCTCGCGGATGCGCCGACAGCGGAGTTGCCCGAGGGGCATATCTCACCCGAGGCCGATGCCTTGCGATGGTTCGTGCTGCCGGTCGTCTGCCTGGACTGACCAGCGCGCGGACGTCTGTTGACACCCCGATAGGGCCCTGGAAAAGTGATCCTTCGAAACGTTTCGCCTGAGGGGGATCGCGTGGTCGCGACGTACAAGGACATCCGGCGCCTCACCGGCCTGTCACTCGCGACGATCTCCAAGTACTACAACGGGGGCAACGTTCTTGGCCCCAACCGCGAGCTCATCGAGAAGGCCACGGCCGACCTCGACTATCAGGTCAACAACGTCGCGCGCGGCTTGCGGAGCCGCCGCTCCATGACCATCGGGGTCGTCCTCGACGAGCTTGACTCCATGTTCAACACGACCATCGTCTCCCGCATCGAGGAACGTCTGCGCGAGGCCGGGTACGGGACGATCATCTGCGACTCGCGCCAGGACGCAGAATCCCAGGCCGAGGTGGTGCGCTTCCTCATCGGGAAGATGGTCGACGGGATCGTCGTCGTACCGGTCGACGACGACACCTCGTTCTTGAACGCCGCGCGTGATCGCGACGTACCCGTCGTCGCCGTCGATCGCCTGATGTTCGGCACCGACTCGGTCGTCATCGACAACCGCGCAGCGATCACGTCGGCGGTCCAGCTCCTCGCCGACGCCGGCCACACCACGATCGGCCTGCTGGCCGGCCCGGACACCACGTACACGATGCGGGAGCGCCGCGCGGGATTCAACGACGCCGTACGGGCACGCACCGGGCTCCTCCCCCGCGCTGAACTCCTGACGCCCGAGCACGTGAGCATCGAGGGCGGCTACGCCGGGTTGCGGCGCCTGCTCCGCCTCAGCAGCCCGCCCACGGCTGTGGTCTGCGCGAACTACGGCTTCACCCTGGGCGCATCCATCGCCCTGAACGAGCTGAGCCCCGACTCGCGGCCCGCCCTGGTCGGCTTCGACAACCTCGAGCTTGCCCGGCTCATCAGACCTCGCCCGACCATCGTGACCCAACCCATCGAGAAGCTCGCCCTCGAGGCCGCCGAGCTACTGCTGCAGCGGCTGAACGGCGAAGGGCCGGACCGGCCGGTCACGATCACTCTGGACACGACCCTCATGGTGGGCCACGCGAGCACGTACGAGCTCAGACGCCCCGAACCCGCCCAGCGCTGACCAGGTGCGCGCCCGGACGGAGCGCTTGGCAAGGCCAGGATCGCTCGGCAATGTGACGACGCCTTGCCAAGCGCTTCTTGCCTTGCCAAGCGCTTCTTCCCTCGCCAAGCTCCTCTGAGCTTGCTGGCGTCAGAGAGCGGGCCAGGGCAGAGAGAGCGTGATCACCCGAAGTACGACGGCGGCCGCGACACGTACGGAGCCTCGAGCGCCGTGAGCTCATCGTCGGTGAGCTGGATGTCCAGGGCGGCGACGGCATCGACGAGGTGGTGAGGCTTGGTCGCACCGACGATCGGGGCCGTCACGACCGGGTTCGTCAGTACCCACGCCAGCGCGATCTGCGCCATCGGCACACCGCGCTCCCGCGCCACCTTCTCCACCGCACCCACGACGGCCGCGTCGGACTCGCCGTAGTGCCGCATCATCTGGTCGGAGCCGTTGCGAGTGGTGTCGGTCCCCCACGTACGGGTCAACCGGCCACGGCCCAGCGGGCTCCAGGGGATGACACCGACACCCTGATCGGCGCACACCCCGTACATCTCGCGCTCCTCCTCGCGCTGGATGAGGTTGTACTGGTCCTGCATCGAGACGAACTCGGTCCAGCCGTTGAGGCGCGCTGTGTACTGCATCTTCGAGAACTGCCAGGCCCACATCGACGACGCACCGATGTAGCGGGCCTTGCCGGACCGTACGACGTCGTGCAGCGCTTCCATCGTCTCCTCGATCGGAGCGCTCGGGTCGAAGCGATGGATCTGGTAGAGGTCGACGTAGTCGGTACCCAGGCGGGTCAACGACGCCTCGATGTTCTCGAGGATCGCCTTGCGGGACAGCCCCGAGCCGCCGGGGCCGTCGTGCATGTGACCGTGCACCTTGGTGGCGAGCACGATGTCCTCGCGGCGCGAGTACTTCCTCATCGCGCGGCCCGTGAACTCCTCGGAGCTGCCGCCCGAGTAGACATTTGCCGTGTCCCAGAACGTGATTCCCAGCTCGACCGCCTGCCGGAAGAAGTCCTGCGACTCCTCCTCGGTGAGCACCCACGGGTGTCCTCCGCGGCTGGCATCGCCGTAGCTCATGCACCCCAGCGCGAGTCGGGAGACGCGAAGACCTGACTGACCGAGACGTAGGTGTTCCATATGCGCCACATTACGAGGTACGGGTCAGGCGGCGTTGAGGATGTCGATGACGCGGGGGACGTACGGGGTGCAGTGGAGCCGCTTCATGCCTGCGCCATGGGGGGTTCGATTCGCCTTGCGCCCGTTGCACGTCTTGCACGCGGCGACGCAGTTCAGCCACGAGTTCGCGCCACCCAGCGACTTCGGCTGCAGATGATCGACGGTCGTGGCGTAGCCACCGCAGAAGGCGCATGTCCGGCGGTCGCGCGCGAGGACACCTGGCTTCGAGAAGCCAGCCGGCTTGTACAGCCAGGTCGTGGCCACGAACCGTACAAGCCGGATCACCCGTGGTCGGGGGTACGGGCCGAAGGTCAGCATCTCGTCCTGCTCTTCGACGGTGGCCACGCCGCGCACCAGCATGCCGATGGCATGGCGGAAGGCGACCCCACCGAGTGGCTCGTACGACGCGTTGAGCAGCACGACCTGCATCATTCGCGGTTCCTCCTTTCCGCTGGCTGCGGAACTGGGCGGTCCTGGACAGAGTCTGACGGCTGAGCGACCGCTGCGCCAGCACCCCGGCCGTACGGCCACATGTCGAGAACTTGACGGCAAGGTGCTCGCACACCACTCACGGAC
>DAIPZP010000170.1:0-4570 GCA_036782155.1 Propionibacteriaceae bacterium | reverse complement strand
CAGATCGGCCGCGCGCTTCGCAGGAGTCTGACGACAGTTCCGTCACGTTCGTCACGTTCGTCACACCAGTCACACCAGTCACAGGATTGTGAACATCTGGCGACGAGTTGGCTGCTGGCGTTGTAACGTACTGACCGCGATCATCCCCATGGTCGTCATGCTTTGCGCCGGAACCCGGCGGCGGATCCGCACCCGCTCGAGCCACCTCGAGGGCTGTGGCCGCCGTCGGTTCTGCGTTTCTGGCCACTCTCCGCAGCCGCTGCTCAAGGGGTGCGCGCCACCAATCCACACAACAAGTGGTGCGCTGCTCGTGGGACCGCTACTTTGGGGCTGTCAGCGGCATTCGCTGCGACGCGTTCATGAGATACCACCGGGGGTATCCCCGTTCGACTGGAGGACACATGACCGACTGCGCACAACTCGTACTTCCCGACGGAACGACCGTCGAACTGCCCGTGGTCGTGGGCACAGAGAACGAGCCGTCCGTCGACATCAGCAAGCTCCGCGCGCAGACGGGGTACATCACCCTCGACGACGGGTACGGCAACACGGGCTCGTGCGAGTCGGGCATCACGTTCATCGACGGTGACAAGGGCATCCTCCGCTACCGCGGCTACGCCATCGAGGATCTCGCCAAGAACAGCTCGTTCATCGAGACTGCTCAGCTGCTCATCTGGGGCGAGCTGCCCACCAAGCAGGAGCGCGACCGGTTCGGCCAGCTACTCGGGGAAAATGCGGCCCTGCCCGAGCCGATGCGCCGCCACTTCTCGAGCTTCCCGCGTGCCGCACACCCGATGGCGATCCTGTCCGCGATGATCAACGCGCTCCAGGCCTACGACCTGCCGCACCTGGCGATCGACACCCCTGAGCAGTTCGAGACGGCTGCCGCGTCGCTGATCTCGAAGGTACGCACGCTCGCCGCCGCGTCGTACAAGTCGTCGATCGACGAGAGCCTCGTCTACCCGCGCCCCGACCTCAAGTACGCCGAGAACTTCCTCCACATGATGTTCTCGAAGCCGTACCAGGAGTACGTGCCCACGCCCGAGGTCGCCGCAGCGCTCAACATGATGCTGGTGCTCCACGCCGACCACGAGCAGAACTGTTCGACGTCGACCGTACGCATGGTCGCCTCGTCGCAGGCGAACCTGTACGCCTCGGCCGCTGCCGGCGTCTGCGCCCTGTGGGGCCCGCTGCACGGCGGCGCCAACCAGGCCGTCATCGAGATGCTGGAGCAGATCGAGGCCGAGGGCATCTCGGTCAAGGACTACGTGTCGAAGGTCAAGGACAAGACCACAGGCGTGAAGCTCATGGGCTTCGGACACCGCGTCTACCGCAACTTCGACCCGCGCGCGGCGATCATCAAGAAGACGGCCGACGCGCTGCTCGACAAGATGCACATCGCCGACCCGAAGCTCGAGCTCGCCCGCGAGCTCGAGGCGGCCGCGTTGAGCGACGACTACTTCGTCGAGCGCAAGCTCTATCCGAACGTAGACTTCTACTCGGGCATCATCCTCAAGGCCATCGGGATCCCGATCGACATGTTCACCGTGATGTTCGCCATCGGCCGCATGCCCGGCTGGATCGCCAACTGGAAGGAGATCCACGACAACCCGGCTCAGCGGATCTACCGTCCGCGCCAGATCTACACCGGCCCGACGCCTCGGGAGTTCGTGCCCCGCAAGGAACGGCAGCACGGCATCCGGCATTAGCCACCGACGCCCCCCGGCCGATCCGTTCGGCCGAGTGTTCGCGTGCAAGAGAAAGCCCTCATGACTCAGACCATCGTCCATCCGGAACCCACCTGCTCGTACACGTCCTTCCCGCTCTTCTCGGCGCCGGTCGACGCCCAGGCTGCCCTCGACCGGCTGCAGACCGCCTTCACCGACGACACCGTGGGTCGAGGGCTGCCCACGAAGACCGGTGAGCCGACGATCGTCGTGACATTGCACGGGGTACGGATCGTGGTCGCGCTCACCGGCACGCCGGTGCCCGAGCAGGAAGCCAGCCGGAACTGTCATCCGGCCTACTGGAGCGACACAGCGCCCGTCGACAACCACGTCGCGCATGCCGTGGTCAGCGCCGAACCGACCGGACGTGCGGACGACTCCCCGATCGAGCAGACCCTCGCCGCACACGTCACCGGGTCGCTCGTCGCCGCCAGCCTCGTCGAGGCGCCGGAGGCGGTGGCGCTCTACAGCGCATCCGCGGCCACGACACTCCCGCCGGAGGTCGTGACGGACGTTATCCGGGCTGCGTACTCGGACCCCGAGGACCCGCAGCTCCCGGTCGACCTGTGGCTGTCCGTCTGGTCGTGGGGCAACGAGGTGACGGGCACGACGCTCGCGACGTTCGGGCTACCGACCTTCGGCCATGCCGACCTCATGATCGACGCCACGCCGCTTCCGCTCCCCGAGTCGACGAACCTGCTGCTCGACATCGCCCGGTACGTGGTCACCACGGGAGCCCGCCTGCAACCGGGCGACGAGCTCGGCCACGAGGACCGCCGCGTACGACTCGAAACCGCGATCAGCCCGAGCCATGGCGAGCCCGTACTGGGGGTGCTCCTGTGAGCGCCGCATACTTCAGGGCCACCGATGGCGCTCCCCTCACCGCCGAAGAGGCGCTGCGCACGTGGGCGGCCGAGGCGTACACCATGCTGGTCGAGACAGCGTCCAAGTACGGTCGGGTCATTTCCGCGGAGCAGCTGGCTCACGCGGTACAGGACGCCACGGGTGTGCGCTCGACCGAACGGCCGTCCTCGTGGGTCGGGCGGGTGCTCACGCTCGTCGTCTACCGCTGCAGCGCCACGGGTGAGCCGCCGCTGACGTCCCTGGTCGTCAGCCCCTCTACCGGGACGGTCGGTCCTGCCTACAGCGAAGTGCAGCGCGTGGCTGGTCAGACGGCCCTCAGCGATGTGGCCCGCGAGAAGGCAGCGGCTCAGGGCCGGCTCGACGCCTACCGCCGGTACGCCCCCGACGTGCCGGCGAACGCCGAGCCGGTGCTGGCGACCAAGTTCATCGCTGCTCGGGAGCAGGCGAAACGGACCGCGAAGGCTGCGATGCCCAAGCGCCCTGTCGTACTGCCGCCTCCCGACGTGCCGCTCACGCGCATCTGTCCGCGGTGTTTCCTCGAGACGCCGATCATCGGCGAGTGCCAGAACTGCAACTGAGCCCAAACGCTGAGGAGGGACCGCCGGTAGGTACCACGGCAGTCCCACCCATTACGTCGGTTGCAGCCGCCCTCCCCAAGCGGGCGGCTTCATCCCTCTGAAAGAGGACCCTAGCCGTTGTCGACCTTTTGTTCCAGCTTAACGGGACATTAAGCTGACATTTCGTCACTCCCAAGTTGCCATAAGGCAGACGTGGGCGCAGGATGTGGCTCTATGTCACTGACCGAGGCCCAGCCACGCCCCACGCCAGCAGTCGAGAGGTTCATCGAGGGCTTGCCCAAGGCGGAGCTGCACGTCCACCACGTCGGCTCTGCGTCTCCCGCGATCGTCGCCGAGCTCGCCGCGCGGCATCCCGGCACGGTGCCGTCGAACCCTGAGGCCCTGGCTGACTACTTCACGTTCACCGACTTCGCCCACTTCATCGAGCTGTACCTGTCGGTCGTCGACCTCGTACGCACCCCTGAGGACATCTGGACCCTCACCCACGGCATCGCCGAGGAGCTGACGCGCCAGCACGTCCGCTACGTCGAGCTGACGTGTTCGCCGGTGACAAACGTGCGCGCCGGCGTGCCCATCGAGGCGTTCGTGGAGTCGATCGAGGACGTACGCGTCATCGCCGAGCGCGATCTCGGGCTGACCATGCGCTGGATCTGGGACATCCCGGGCGAGCTGGGGCTCCCGGCAGGCGTCGAGACCCTCGGGTACGCCCTCGCGAACGGGCCGTCCAGCCTCATCGGCTTCGGACTCGGCGGCCCCGAGATCGGGGTGCCGCGGCCGCAGTTCGCCGAGGTCTACGCGAAGGCCCGCGCCGCGGGTCTCCACTCGATCCCACACGCCGGCGAGACCACCGGGCCCCAGACGATCTGGGACGCCATCAACGTCCTGGGCGCCGAACGGATCGGTCACGGCACCTCGGCCGTGCAGGACCCGTCGCTGCTCGTCTATCTCGCCGAGCATCAGATCCCCGTCGAGGTCTCACCGACCTCCAACATCGCCACCCGCGCCGTCGCGACATTCGCCGAGCACCCGCTGCGCCAGATGGTCGAGGCCGGCGTGCCCGTGAGCATCAACTCCGACGACCCGCCGATGTTCTCGACGACCTTGACGGCGGAGTACGGAGTGGCCGCTGCGCTGCTCGACCTCGATGAGGCGGGTATCGCCGACCTGGCCCTCGCCGCGGTGGACCACAGCTTCGCGCCGCCGCAGGTCAAGACCGACCTGCGCGACGAGATCCGCGCGTACACAGCCGCGCACAGCTAGGCCGAGCTAGCGGCTGTCCACGTCAGAAGCGCGCCTGCGCCTTCGTCCAGTACTCGTCGCTGTTGGCGATGTCGATGGCGAGGGCGATGTCACCATATGAGAGCACCCGATCGGTCCAGAACGGCCATCCGACAGAGTCCG
>DAIPZP010000169.1:0-4579 GCA_036782155.1 Propionibacteriaceae bacterium | reverse complement strand
AAGTCCCTGCGAGAGGAGCACCATAACCGTGTCCAAGAGCCCCGTGAAGGTCGCCGTCACCGGCGCCGCCGGCCAGATCTGCTACAGCCTGCTGTTCCGCATCGCGAGCGGCGCGCTGCTGGGCCCCGACCAGCCCGTCGAGCTGCGTCTGCTTGAGATCACCCCTGCACTCAAGGCCCTCGAGGGCGTCGTCATGGAGCTCGAAGACTGCGCCTTCCCCCTGTTGAGCAAGGTCGAGATCGGCGATGACGCCAACATCGTGCTCGACGGCGTCAACGTTGCGCTGCTCGTCGGCGCCCGTCCCCGTACCGCCGGCATGGAGCGCGGCGACCTGCTCAGCGCCAACGGCGCGATCTTCACCGCGCAGGGCAAGGCGCTCAACGCTCACGCGGCTGACGACATCCACGTCCTGGTGACCGGCAACCCGGCCAACACCAACGCGCTGATCGCCATGAGCAACGCTCCCGACATCCCCAAGGAGCGCTTCAACGCGCTCACCCGCCTCGACCACAACCGCGCCACGGCCCAGCTCGCCGCGAAGCTCGGCGTGCCGGTCACGGCGATCAAGGACATCGCCATCTGGGGCAACCACAGCGCGACCCAGTACCCCGACCTGTTCCACGCGACCGTCAACGGCCAGAACGCCGCCGAGGCCGTGAACGACCAGGCCTGGATCGAGAACGACTTCATCCCCACGGTCGCCAAGCGTGGCGCCGCGATCATCGCTGCCCGTGGCTCGTCCTCGGCAGCCTCGGCCGCCAACGCGACCGTCGAGCACATGCGTGACTGGCTGCTCGGCACCCCGGCGGACAGCTGGGTCTCGCAGGCGGTGCCGTCCGACGGCTCGTACGGCGTCCCCGAGGGGATCATCTCGTCGTTCCCGGTCCGCACGAAGGACGGCGCGTACGAGATCGTCCAGGGTCTGGAGATCGACGACTTCTCCCGTTCGAAGATCGACGCGTCGGTCGCCGAGCTGCTCGACGAGAAGAACGCCGTGACGGAGCTCGGGCTCATCTGAGTCCGCACCAGCGTTGGCCCGGCCTCGTGCCGGGCCTTTGCTGTGTCAGGGTGTCGTAGCCTGACGCACGGCGGGCACCCAGAACGCGAGAACGGTGATCCCGACGCCGATCACGAGCATCACCGAGACGTCCAGCCACCGGGCCCGTACGACCAGTAGCCCGGCCTTGTCACCGAGCAGGAGCCGCAGCCCCGCGCCGACGAGCAGGGCGAAGCCCATGATCGCGCTGCCTCGGCGCCAATGACCCGTCGGCAGCATCCCGTACATCGCGCCCACGCTGAAGATCGCCACGGTCACGAACCATGCCCATTGGCGCCGCACCATCCCGAGCAGCCCTCGGTGCTCAGTCAGCGGTGTGCGACTTCCCCTCGTCATCACGTCAGTGGGCGAAATGCCTTGTGCCTGTGAAGTACAGCGGGATCCCCGCCGCCTCGCAGGCCGCGATGGTCTCGTCGTCGTGGATCGAGCCACCAGGCTCGACGATGGCCTTCACCCCCGCGGCGATGAGGATGCCCGGGCCGTCAGCGAACGGGAAGAACGCATCCGAGGCCGCGACCGCGCCGACCGCACGATCACCCGCACGCTCGACGGCCAGCTTGCATGAGTCGACCCGGTTGACCTGGCCCATGCCGACACCGACGGACGCACCGCCGACCGCCAGCAGGATCGCGTTCGACTTCACCGACCGGCACGCGCGCCACGCGAAGACGAGATCGGCAATCGTGGTCGCGTCGACCGCCTCACCGGCGATGAGCTGCCACGAGGACGGATCGTCGCCGGGGGCGTCGATCTGGTCAGCGGCCTGCAGCAGCGCGCCGCCACTCACGGGTCGGAGCTCGACGTTGCCGGCCGGGTACGGCCGGGCCACGAGCAGCCGTAGGTTCTTCTTCTTGCTCAGGATCTTCAGCGCCTCGTCGTCGAAGCCGGGAGCGATGACGACCTCGGTGAACACCGGCGCCACCTGCTTGGCCATCTCCGCGCTCACCGGACGGTTCGTGGCGATCACGCCGCCGTACGCCGACACGGGGTCGCACGCGTGCGCCCTGCGGTGCGCCTCGGCGATGTCGCCTCCGACCGCGATGCCGCACGGGTTGGCGTGCTTGATGATCGCGACCGCCGGCTCGTCGAAGTCGTACGCCGCCCGGTAGGCCGCGTCGCCGTCGGTGTAGTTGTTGTACGACATCTCCTTGCCGTGGAGCTGTGTCGCCTGCGCGAGACCCGAAGCGCCCACGCTCGTGTACAGCGCGGCAGCCTGGTGGGAGTTCTCGCCGTAGCGCAGCGCTCCGGCCTTGCGCCAGGTGCGCCCTATCCACGCCGCGAATCCGTCGCCGCCCGAGGTGTCGCTCAGCGCGCTGCTCATCCAGGTCGCCACAGCCACGTCGTACGTCGCCGTGTGTACGAACGCCTCGGTCGCCAGCGCCTGGCGCTGCGCAAACGTGTACCCGCCGTGGTCGAGCGCCTCGTACAGTGCGTCGTACTGGTCGGGCGAGGTGACGATCGCCACCGACGGGTGGTTCTTCGCGGCCGCACGCACCATGGACGGCCCGCCGATGTCGATCTGCTCGACGCACTCGTCGATGCTCGCTCCGCTCGCGACGGTCTGGGTGAACGGGTACAGGTTGCTCACCACGAGGTCGAACGGCTCGATGCCGAGCTCGGCGAGCTGGGCCACGTGCGACTCGAGGCGACGGTCGGCGAGGATGCCCGCGTGAACCTTCGGGTGAAGCGTCTTGACCCGCCCATCGAGGCACTCGGGGAAGCCGGTGAGGTCGGCCACCTCGGTGACGTCGCAGCCCGCGTCACGCAGCTGTGCCGCGGTGTTGCCGGTGGAGACGACCGTCACACCGTGGGCGGCGAACGCCGCGCCGAGCTCGGCCAGGCCGCTCTTGTCGTACACGGAGACCAGCGCACGGCGGATGGGGATGAGGTCGGTCATAGTGTCCTCTCGGTGGCGAAACGGTCGATGGCGTCGACGAGCATGCGCCGCTCGACGACCTTGATGCGTTCGTGAAGCGTGTCCTCGGTGTCTCCAGGCTCGACCGCGATCGGCTCCTGGGCGATGATGCGGCCCGTGTCGATGCCGGCATCGACCACGAAGACCGTACAACCGGTGACCTTGACCCCGTACGCGAGCGTGTCGCGCACGGCATGCGCGCCGGGGAACGCGGGCAGCAGCGCCGGATGGGTGTTGATGAAGCGGTCGCCGAAGCGAGCCAGGAACGCCGCGCCGACGAGCTTCATGAAGCCGGCGGAGACGACGAGATCGGGGTGGTACGAGTCCACGAGATCTGCCAGTCCGACATCCCAGGCGGCGCGGTCGTCGTCCTTGCCCAGCGGGTGGACGAAGGTCGGTACGCCAGCGGCTCGAGCACGTTCCAGCCCGTACGCACCTGCCCTGTCGGAGCCGACGGCCACGATCTCAGCGTCCAGGGTCCCAGCCGCCACAGCATCGAGCCCGGCCTGCAGAAGCGTGCCGGATCCGGACAGCAGGACGACCACACTCAAGGGTCGGAGCTTCGGCACGGCCCTACCCTACCGGCGCGGTCTCCTCGTCAGGACCTCCACCCGTCGCGGCCTCGGCGTCGTCGATGCGGCCGTCCGAGCCGCCCGTCGCGGCGATCCACTTCGTACGGCCGGAGCGCGACAGCAGGCCGATCACGAGCCCCGCGGCCATCCCCGAGATCCCCAGCAGCGAGCACGACATGACGAACAGCTCGAAGGGGCGCGGCCCCATTCCGACGAGGCGGGACATGCCGAGGTTGCCCCGCGAGACGACAGCCACCACCGTCACCGCGAGCCCAGCGACGACCCCGGAAAGCCCACCGATCAGCGAGGTCTCGTCGAACCGGGCGCGTCGCCGCGGCGCGACTGCCGTCCACGCCGCCATGATCCCCGCGGCCACGCCGACGAGGAGCCACGCGACCAGGGTCCAGCGTCCACTGGGCTCGGTCGGTACGGCACCGAAGACCGGTACGGCCGGCAGCAGGCCCAGCTGCGTCATCGTCGGCGAGATCACGGACCCGTCTCCCAAACTGATGCCCGCGCCGATCACCCACGAGGCACCCCACAGCACGAGGTTCGGCAGGTACGCGATCTCGCCGAGCATCAGGACCAAGCCGCCCGCCGGATCGGCCCCCAGCGAGGTCGACAGCTCGGTGATCCGGCCACGGCCCTGGTACAGCGCGGCCAGGAGGGCGACGCTGCCGCCCACGACGACCGTCGCCACTCCCGCCCCGGCCGCCATCGGGACGCGCTTGGCCCATGGGGGCCAGGTACGCATCGCATCCCAGCCGACGACCTTGGCGACGCTGACGATGCTCGAAAGTCCAGCGAGGATGGCGGCACCGACGAGCGACTTGGCCACCTGAACCGGCGTCGTGAGCAGGAACGCGACGATGCCGACCGCCAGCACGTACGTCCCGGTGAACGACAGGACGAGCCGGACAAGAAGCCGTTGCCGCGTCTCCAGCGGCAGGTCGTCGGACTCGTGCGCGAGCACGGCCTGACGCGCCGCCACCCCGGACAGGCCCGACAGGATGAGGAGCAGGATCGCGGTCAGTC
>DAIPZP010000168.1:0-4644 GCA_036782155.1 Propionibacteriaceae bacterium | reverse complement strand
CTCGGCAACCAGTTCGCGGCCGCGATCACGTACTTCTCTGTCCTGGCGATCGTCCCCGTCCTCATGATCGCGTTCTCCATCCTCGGTCTCACCATCGAGGTGCTGCGTCCTGACCTCGCCGAGGCGCTCCTTGAGGCGATCGAAGCGCGCCTGCAGACTGTCAACGGTGCCAAGCAGATCGCTGAGACTCTCGTGAACACCCTCACGAACTGGCGGGGGGTCCTATTCGTGGCACTTCTGTCGGCCGGCTACGCAGGGGCGGGCTGGGTCGGGAACATCCGCCAGGCGATCGACGCGATGTGGGGGTCGGACGGCATCAAGCCCACAGCTCCGGCCGGGGTGTGGGGCTGGGTGACCTACCTCGGCAAGAACCTTGCGATCCTGGTCGGCCTCGTCGTCCTGGGCGCCCTCACGGTCGGGGTCTCTCTGTCCGCGACTGCCGCCCAGTCCCTGGTGCTCGGATGGCTGGGGCTCGCCGAATCGGGGCTGGCTTCCGCGCTCACGGTGATTGCCGCCTTGGTCATCTCGCTGCTCTCGGGGTGGGCGCTGTTCCTCTACCTCTACTGGATCCTTCCGCGGCACCGCAGGCCGCTGCGCGACATCGCCCGCGGCGCGCTCTTCGGATCCATCGGTCTAGCCGCTCTGCAGTACTTCGCAGGCACCCTGAACGGGATCCTCCTCCACAACAAGGCGGCGGCGATCTTCGGGCCCATCATCGTGCTGATGCTGTCGCTCAACATCTTCGCGACCCTCGTGATGCTGGGGGCCGCGTGGACCGCGACCACCCAGCAGGTCGAGCCCCTCACGCTCGATGGTGGCGACCCTGAGGCGACGATGCTCCCGCTCGCCGAGAACCCCTATGTGATCGCGCAGGTGTTGGTACCGCAGAAGATCGCGAAGCGTGGCGTCACCGTCGGCATCGTGGCTGGGTACGCACTGGGCGGGGCGGCAGGAGTAGGCCTGGGAGCCGTACTCGGCCGCCTCGCTGGCGCGGCAGCCCACCGTCGGCGTCGCCGCCAGTCGCTCTAGACGTGCAACGGCCCCGCACTCTGGCGAGAGACTGCGGGGCCGCGCGGTTCCAGTATGTCAGTGCGCCTGTGCTGCCACGGGGGCAGCCTGGCCGATCTCTGAGAGGAGCTCGGTGAACCAGGCCTGCGTGATGTCGAACGGCTTGCCACCCTTGATGCGGTCGAACGCGATCGCCTTGAGCGTGTCGTCGTCCTCCTCGTCGTGGCCGATGACGCCCGGCTCGCCGCGCAGCGCCGAGTCGACCGCGAGGTCGGTCATCGACTTGATGAGGTCGAGGTCGTAGGAGTTGGCGGCCGCGGAGCGCGCGTAGTAGCCGCTCTTCTGGACCATGACCTTCTCAACGCCGAGCTTGGCGGCGAACTGATCCGCGAACCAGGCTCCGGGGTTGATCTTGTCGATCCTCACGTGACCGAAAGCGTCGCGGGCGACTTCCTTACCGGCCGCTTCGAGCTGGGCGACGATCGAGTCGATCCCGGCGCCCTCCGAGATGAAGATCGTCACGTTGCCGACCTCGTCCATCACCGTGCGGAGGCGCTCGGCCTCGGCGTCGATGTCGATCACGGCCTCGGGCACGAAGACGGCATGTACGTCCCAGGCGGCCTTCGACAGGCCGATCTCGGGAAGCCACTGCTCCGTCGCGAGCCACTCGCGGTACTTCTTGGCTGTCGCTGCGGTCAGCCAGCCACAGTGGCGTCCCATGACCTCGTGGACGATGAGCATGCGGGAGCCGGAGTTGTGCTCGGCGACGATGTTCTTCGCGAACCGCGCCCCCATCTCCGCGGCCGTGTCGGCGCCGAGGGACTGCTTGATCGGGATCACGTCGTTGTCGATGGTCTTCGGAAGACCGACAACGGTGAGGCCGTAGTTGTTCTCGGCGAGGAACGCGGCGAGGTCGGCGGCTGTCGTGTTGGTGTCGTCGCCACCGATGGTGTGGAGCACGTCGACGCCGTCAGCCACGAGGCGGTCAGCGGCCACCTTGAGCGGGTTCTCGCCCGCCTTGACCAGCCCACGCTTCACGAGGTCCTTGACGTTGGTGAGCTTGACGCGGGAGTTGCCGATCGGGGAGCCGCCGAACTTGTGCAGCAGCGCGGCGTTCGCGCGGACCACGTCGGTGACGGTGATGGAGTCGCCAGTCAGCAGGCCCTGGTAGCCGTGCTTGTAGGCGATGATCTCGACCTCCGGCGCGAGCTGCGTGTAGCGCTCGATGAGCCCGCCGATGGCGCTGGACAGACATGGGGCGTAGCCGCCCGCAGTGAGGAGCGCGACCTTTGCGACCATGGATGACCTCCGGTTGTGTGTAGGAACCGAGTGACAGCCTAGGAGACCACGAGCCGACCGCGGACGCAGGGGGCGGAGGTGAACGGCCATCGAGGATCGTGGGTCGCCGGCACGGGAACTGATGCGGCGCCGTACCTCCGGGTCTTCAATCCCGTGCTCCAGGGCGAGAAGTTCGACGGACGCCGAGCGACGCGATGCGCTGGCTCGGCTCAGGTAGCGCGTTCCCAGGCCCAAGGTTCTTCAGAAGTGGTCAGGCGCGGCTCCGAGCACGTACTGTGTCGGCACTGTACGCCCTCGACGAGGAGGACCACGGAACATGACGCAAGCGCCCGACCTGCCTGCCGACATCGTCTACCCGGACCCTGAAGCTGCTGCCAATTTCCGCATCCCCGACTGGGACGCCATCGCCGGGGCCGCCACGGATTTTCGGACCTTCTGGGAGGACCGAGCCAAGGAGCTCGAGTGGTACGAGCCGTGGCACACGGTTCTGGACGACTCGGACGCCCCGTTCTACAAGTGGTTCACCGGCGGCAAGGTCAACATCGTCCACAACTGCGTCGATCGGTGGCTGACAGGACCGCACCGGAACAAGCTGGCCCTGATCTGGGTCTCCGAGGACGGCACCCAGACCCGGACATTCTCGTACTACTCGCTCAACCGCGAGGTCATGACCTGGGCGAACGTCCTCAAGTCGATGGGCGTTCGCAAGGGCGACCGCGTGACGATCTACCTGCCGCGGATCCCCGAGATCGTCTTCGCGATGCTCGCCTGCGCGAAGCTGGGCGCGGTCCACTCCGTCGTGTTCGCCGGGTTCTCGTCCGACGCCTTGAAGGAGCGGATCCTTGACTCCGAGTCACGGCTCGTGATCACCGCCGACGGCTCGTGGGTCAACGGCAAGGTGTTCGCGCTGAAGACCATCGTCGACGACGCCGTGCGTCACGCACCGACCGTCGAGAACATCCTGGTGGTGAAGCGGACGGGCACCGACGTCGCCATGGACCCGCTGCGCGACCACTGGTTCGGGGATCTCGAGACGCTGCCGATCGCCAAGGGTCAGTGCGCCACCGAGGTGCTCGACGCCGAGGACCCGCTGTACATCCTGTACACGTCGGGCTCCACGGGCCGGCCCAAGGCGATCCTCCACACCCACGGCGGCTACATGGTCGGCACGTACACGACCTTGCGGTACGTGTTCGACATCCGCGACGAGGACCGCTGGTGGTGTACCGCCGACCCGGGATGGGTGACGGGTCACTCCTACCTCGTGTACGGCCCGCTGCTCAACGGCGCGACCTCCTTCATGTTCGAGGGCGGCCCGACGTACCCTTACCCGAACCGCTGGTGGCAGCTCATCGAGTACTACGGCATCAATATCTTCTACACCGCCCCGACGGCCATCCGGAGCCTCATGCGCTTCGGCGAGGCCTGGCCGAACAGGCACGACCTGTCGTCGCTGCGCCTGCTGGGATCCGTCGGCGAGCCGATCAATCCTGAGGCGTGGCACTGGTTCCACCGGGTCATCGGCAAGGAGCGCTGCCCGATCATGGACACCTGGTGGCAGACCGAGACGGGCGCATTCCAGATCACCTCGGTGCCGAGCATGCCGCTCAAACCCGGATCCGGCGGCAAGCCGTTCTTCGGCCAGGAAGCGGAGATCCTCGACGAGAAGGGGGAGCACGTGCCGGACGGGCATGAGGGCTTCCTCGTCCTCAAGAACCCCTGGCCGGCGATGATGCGGACGCTCTACCAGGATCCGGAGCGGTACGTGAAGACGTACTGGTCGACGTACCCGGGCAAGTACCTCACGGGTGACTCGGCCCGTAAGGACTCCGACGGCTACTTCTGGATCATCGGCCGTACGGACGACGTCATCAAGGTGTCCGGCCATCGCTTGGGCACCGCCGAGGTCGAGAGCGCGTTCGTCAGTCACCCGGCGGTTGCCGAGGCTGCTGCGATCGGACTTCCGCACGAGGTGAAGGGCAACGCGATCCACGCGTACGTGGTGCTGCGGGTCGGCTACACGCCGAGCGAGGACCTCGAGGACGAGCTGCGCCAGCACATCTCCATGCATCTGTCGCCGATCGCGAAGCCTGATCACATCGAGTTCGTCGACGGCCTTCCGAAGACCCGCTCGGGCAAGATCATGCGACGCGTGCTGCGCGCCCGTGCGCTCGGACTGCCCGAGGGCGACACGACGACGATGGACGACGACTGATCCTCGAGTCTGAGGTGCAGTTGGTTTGACGGCGGCCTCTAGGTTGGTGGCCATGTCGATGGGGTTCCTCAGTGATGAGCAGGCGGCTGCGTATGGCCGGTTCGACGGGGCGCCGTCGCGGG
>DAIPZP010000167.1:0-4651 GCA_036782155.1 Propionibacteriaceae bacterium | reverse complement strand
GTCAGGCCCAGCGCCGAGCCGAGGTTGCCGGGGCCGCTGGCGAGACGGGCGTACGGGACCGAGCCGCGCCGCATCCGTACCGCCTCCTCGCCGGCCACCACCTCACCGGCACGCAGCAGCACGGCCGACGGCCTGCCCTCGACATCACAGACCACGTTGACGCAGGAGTGGATGCCGTAGGAAAGGTACACATACAGCCGTCCCGCCTTTCCGTACATCACCGCGTTCCTCGGCGTCCGCCCTCGCCAGGCGTGGGAGGCAGGATCGGCCTCACCCTCGTACGCCTCGACCTCGGTCAGCCGGATCGCGACCCCGTCGACGGTGAGCACGGCACCGAGCAGGTCTGGCGCCACCAGGCGAGCCGGTCGGTCGAGGTCCACGCGACCAGTCTGCCGCTCGCGCGGTAGCCTGTCGTGGTGCTCGGACGTCGCGCAGTTCTTCGCGTTGCCGTCGCTGCGTTGGGTCTCGCTGGCTGCTCGTCCACCGCGTCGACGTCAACGTCCTCCTCGCCATCGAGCACACCGACCCCCTCCTCGTCGATTCCGGTGCGCGACTTCCTCGAACCCGGTGAAGCGACCGCCGTGATCAAGGAGCTGGTGGCGGCAGCAGGGACGATCAACGCGATCAAGGTCGAGATCTCCGCCCACGAGGCCAGCCTGAGCATCGTCAGCGGCATGACCGCCAAGACGTGGGCCTGGCGCAACGGGACGATCCTCGTGGTCGACTCGGACACCCAGTTCGTCGGGCAGGAGATCTTCGACCCCCGCGACTACGACGTCTCCGACATCTCCGGCATGTTCGAGACAGCGGCCACGCTCGCCAAGTCGGATTCCGGGCAGCAGCTGCAGATCGTGGAGTACGCCGACCGCACGGTCTACATGACCGTGACCACGAACCCCGAGTCGCTCACGGTGTTCTTCCGCAAGGACGGCAGCCTCGTCTCCCAGGTGGACCTCACGACGCTGACGGGCATCCAGGAGGCCTATAGGGACGCCGTCGGGACGAAGAAGTTCATTAATGCCCTAGGCATCCTCCCTAACCAGGGCGGGATGTACGTGGACGTCGCGGTCCTCGACACGATCGTCCGGACGGTACGTCAGCCGCGCCTGCCCGTCCGTACGACGACCCGTCGCGAGGCCACCACGCTGTCACCGTTCGACCCCGCGCTGGTCAAGCCGTCGATCATCGCGTCGTCCCTGGCCAAGATCTCCGCCAAGACGACCCTGCAGACACCCGCGCCGGGTTGGAGCCTCGAGGTCGACACCAAGGACAACACGCCGGAGCCGCGCATGTACTTCACGGTCAACGGCGAGCAGACCGTGATGACCCTGGACGGCGTCGACGTCACGCCGCACTGATCACCCGAGGTTCGTCGCGCTGAAGGTGTCGCACTTCGTACGAGAATCACGTCCCCCTCACCCACGTGTCGTGACTTGGTGAAGGCGGGAGGGCAAGTCATGATGGCTGGATGCGGATCGTGGGCGTCCTGGCCGCCGGGAAGCCGGCGGAGATCACCCTGCCGGTGAGTCACGGCGTCGATCCGCACGCCACGTTGTGGGACGAGGGCTACTTCGTCCAGCGCGTTCTGTCCGTCGCCGGACCCGCCGAGAACATCGTCGTCACCGTGCAGGTCGCGCCTCACCACCATCCTGGCACGACCCTCCCCGTACGCGATCGCGGCGTCGATCCGGGCCTCGTCATCCCTGCCCACACCGCGCCGGAGCAGCGTCAGCGCGTCGCCGCGTACGCGATCGTGCTGTCTTCGCGGGGGCTCCTCGCGACGCAGTTCTCGTCCCGCACCGCGGTCCCCGGCCTGTGGGGCCTGCCCGGCGGTGGTCTTGATGGGGACGAGAGCGCAGCGCATGCTGTCGTCCGCGAGATCGCCGAGGAGACCGGTCAGGTCGCCGAGATCGACCAGGTGCTCGACCTGCAGTCCGACCACTGGATCGGCCGCGCCCCGTCAGGCAAGGTCGAGGACTTCCACGCTCTGCGCGTCATCTACGCCGCCACGTGCCCCGACCCCACCGACCCGGTGGTCCACGACGTCGGCGGTACGACTGCGGCGGCCCGCTGGCTACCCGTACGACGCTGGCGGCGCTTCAGCTGGACCGCAGGCTTCAGGGCGGTGCTGGTGAAGCACCTCCCCGTCCTCGTACCGGCCGAGGACCAGCCCGCCTGACCCGGACACACGAATGGCCCGGACCTTTGGGTCCGAGCCATTCTGCGGGAGGTCGAGATGCTCAGCGACGGATGTAGCTGAGGATCCGGAGGATGTTGGTGTAGAGCCAGACCATGGTGACGGTGAGGCCGAAGGCGGCGCGCCAGGACTCCTTGGCCGGGGCGCCGACGGCGATGCCCTGCTCGATGCTCTGGAAGTCGTCGACCAGCGACAGCACGGCGAGGACGACGCCGAGACCGGCGAACAGCCAGGCGAGACCGCCGACCGGACCGGTGACGCCCGCGTACAGGCCGAGGTTGATGCCGAAGAACCACAGCACCAGGTTGATGAGGCTGGCGAGCGCGAACCCGATCACGGTCAGCATGACGATCTTGCGGACCTTGCTCGAGAGCCGGAAGCCGCCGAACTTGAACGCGGCGAGCGTGGAGGCCGCGGCGACGAACGTGCCGAGGACCGCCTGGAGCACGATGCCCGGGTAGTACGTCTCGAACAGCATGCTGAAGCCGCCGATGAAGACGCCCTCGATGACCGCGAACGTTACGGCGAGCACCGGGCCGATCGAGCGGCGAACCGCGACGACCACCGGCACGATGAAGGCCACCAGGCCGGAGACCAGCGCTACCGGGAGCAGGAGCGTCAGAGGCAGGAACCTCGCCGCGGCCACGGCGACGAGCATCATGACGCCCATGGTGATGGCCGTCTTGGTGATGACGTCGTCGACGCTCATCCGCTCGGTGTTCTGCGGCGCGGACGGCGTGTAGGGCTGCTGCCCCTGCATCGGCGGCTGGCCTGACTGCTGGCCGTACTGCGTATAGGGCTGGCCGTACTGGGCGCCATAGCTCTGGTCGTGCGGCTGCTGAGGCGCCTGACCCTGCGACAGGTTGTGCGTCCAGGTGTCAGGACGTGAGAGGACCGGATTGGCCACGAAGGTGCCTTCCTTGTGAATGGGAACCTTTGTCAGTCTACTCAACGCCCGTGACTGACAGCCTTCTTCCGGTCGCCGGTCAGGGTTCGCCCCGATTCGTTCAGGACCGCGGCAGCCCTGTCCCCCAAGGTCGCCATCAGGGTACGCATCCCGCCGGAGAGCATCGACGAGTCGAACCCCTCCTGGTCGAGGATGCGGTGAGCGAGGTAGGAACGGACCCCCGCGGCGCACATGACCGCGACCGGACGACCGGCAGCGGCGGTCCGGATCTCCTCCAGCCGATCGCGTACCTGCGTGTGCGGCACGAGCATGCAGCCTGGGACATGCTCGGCGGCATGCTCTCCGTGGCTGCGCACGTCGAGGACCAGCTCGTCGGCCATGACAGCCTCGAGACCGTCCGCGTACCAGAGCTTCAGCGTGCCGTTGAGCACGTTCTCGCCAGCCATGCCCGCCATGTTGACGGGGTCCTTGGCCGAACCGTACGGCGGCGCGTAGGCGAGGTCGAGGTCGATGAGGTCGGACACGGCGAACCCCCCACGGATCGCTGTCGCGAGGACGTCGATGCGCTTCTCCACCCCGTCGTGCCCAACCGCCTGAGCGCCGAGCAGCAGGCCGTCGCCGGCGCGGAAGTGGACCAGCAGGTCGATCGTCGACGCGCCGGGGAAGTACCCGGCGTGATTGTTCGGGTGCAGGTGGAGCGTGTGGTACTCGATCCCAGCCCCGTCGAGCGACGCCCGGTTGGCACCGGTCATCGCCGCGGTCAGCTCGCCGATCCGCACCACTGCGGTACCGACCGGGCCCGGCATAGGACGGGCCGTCTCCGGCCGGAAGATCGCGTCGGCGACCAGGCGTCCGGCGCGGTTCGCGGGACCGGCGAGGGCCACGGGCCGCCGGGCTCCAGTGATGGGGTCGACGCTGATGACCGCGTCACCCACCGCGTACACATCGGGAAGGTTCGTACGGCCGTGCTCGTCGACGCACATCGCGCCGCGCTCGCACGTCACACCGGCGGCTTCGAAGGCCAACGTGTCGGGACGTACGCCCACGGACAGCACGATGATGTCGGCGTCCAGGCGCGTGCCATCGGCGAGGACCACGGTGTCGGATGCCTCTCCGGAGATCACCTCGGACGCGGCGACTCCCTCGCGGACGTCGATGCCGAGGCGTCGAAGCTCCTCAGTGGCCATGCGGGCCATCTCGCTCTCGAGCGGCGGCAGGACATGGGGCGCGAGCTCGACGAGCGTCGTCGCGATGCCACGCATCGCCAACGCCTCAGCAGCCTCGATCCCGATGAAGCCGGCTCCGAGGACGACTGCGTTCGTGGCGCCGTCGAGCACGGCTTCGCGCATCGCGACAGCATCCCCGACGGTACGAAGGGTCTGCACGCGGGCGGAGTCGATGCCAGGGAGGGGCGGCCTGATGGCGGTCGCGCCAGGAGAGAGTACGAGCGCGTCGTACGAGATGGTCTGCGTCTCGCCGCCCACGGTGACGGTGACGGTCTTCGCCGTCGCGTCGAGCCCGACCACGTCGTGGAGGACCCGCACGTC
>DAIPZP010000166.1:0-4732 GCA_036782155.1 Propionibacteriaceae bacterium | reverse complement strand
CTCCATGGCCAACCAGGTCGGACAGTGCGGTCGACGAGATCTGCCACGCGTTCTGGAGCGCGAGCACGACCGTGATCAGGCCCAGCGACTGGGTGACGAGAGTCCGGGTGCGCTCCGGCAGCCGATTGCCGATGAGAAGTCCGATGAGACCACCGACGAGGACCGTGCCGACATTGACCACTGTGCCCACGCCGATGAACAGGGGCGCGAGCCCGGTGACAAGTAGCACGGGCTCATTGAATCAGCCAGCGCTCGGTGCAGGAGCAGAGTGTCCAGGCAGCGGCGAGTCGTGAGAAGCGCACGGTACCATGGTACATGGATAACATCGGACAGAACGTCGAGAGAGTGCAAACCGGTGTCAGGATCGAGAAGCGCCTCTTGAAGGTGCTCAAGGCTGTGGCCGACCTCCACGACATCACCCTGGGAGACTTGCTCGAGGGCATCGTGCTGCACGCCTTCGAAGGCAAGGTGCCCTTCGACGACCAGTCGCTGGCCAAGATCGCAGAGCTGAAGGGGATCTTCGGGCTTGATCTGACCGCAGACGACAGCCACCGCCTTGTCGAGGAGATCCCGTCATGACGGGACGGGGGAGCGCCGTCGTCCTCGAGTACACGCAGTCCATTCTCGGAGCGCCGGACGAGGTGTTTCCGCTTCTCTGCCCGGTACGGGAGGGAGACTGGCTGGAGGGCTGGTCCGACCATTGCCGACTCGTCCATTCGGTCTCCGGAGTGGCGGAGCGGGGCTGCGTCTTCCTCACCATCCATCCCGGAGAACCCGACACCATCTGGGTGGTGACGCGCCACGACCCTGCCGAACGGGTTGTCGAGTTCTGCCACGTACAGGCTGGACTGGAAGCGGTCACCCTAGAGATCGCCGTCACCGGGGCACTCGGTGGGAGCTCGGTGGCGATCCGGTACACCGCCGTCCCGCTCCCCGGCGCCGACGTGACCCGCTTCGAGGAGCGCTGGATGCAGGCCGCCTTCGACGCCGATCTGCGCTGGTGGGAAGACTCGATGAACCACTACCTCGCGACGGGAACCATCCTGCGTCATCGCTGATGGTTCAGTGTCCGGCATCTACATGCCTTGATGAACCGACTCACGCCGTCACAGGATCAGGAGCGACGAACGGCACGTGATATTGCCGCGAGGCTGGGGGACGTACGTCAATAGACTTCGACCGTGCTCCGACGAATCGACCTGCGCGACGCTGCTGATACCGACCTGGACTACGCGACCGTGGTGCCGCGGGCAGAGTTCGACGTCGAGCACGCGGTCGCGAGGGTGGAGCCGATCTGTACAGCGGTGCGAGAAGAGGGCGAGGCGGCCCTGATCCGGTACAGCGAGAAGTTCGACGGCGTCATCCCACCGTCGCTGCGCGTGCCCGCTGAGGTGCTCGAGCGCTCGCTCGCCGAGCTCGATCCGCAGCTGCGTGCGGCGTTCGAAGAGTCGATCCGGCGGCGCCGTGCGGTGTGCGCCGACGAGGCCGCGATGCCGCAACCGACCACCGAGCTGGCGCCGGGCGCCACCGTGACGACCCGGCTGGTGTCCGTGGGTCGCGTCGGCCTCTACGTACCGGGCGGGCTCGCGCCGCTCGCGTCCAGCGTGATCATGAACGTGGTCCCGGCCCAGGCCGCGGGCGTGGCCTCGATCGCGGTCTCCAGCCCGCCCCAGAAGGACTTCGGCGGCCTGCCGCACCCCAACATCCTCGCGCTGTGCGCACTCCTCGGCGTGGACGAGGTGTACGCAGTGGGCGGCGCGCAGGCCATCGCGATGTTCGCCTACGGGGTTCCCGGACTGTGCCGGAAGGTCGACCTCGTCACCGGTCCTGGCAACATCTACGTCGTCGCCGCCAAGCGGCTTCTTCGTGGCCGCGTCGGCATCGACTCCGAAGCCGGCCCCACCGAGATCGCCGTGCTCGCCGACGACAGCGCCGATCCCGTACACGTCGCTGCCGATCTCCTCAGCCAGGCCGAGCACGACCCCATGGCCGGATCGGTCCTGGTCACGCCATCGGTCGCCCTTGCCGACGTCGTCGACGCCGCGCTCGAGCCCATGGCCGCGGCGACCCGTCACGCCGATCGCGTACGGATCGCGCTCACCGGCGAGCAGTCCGGCATCGTGCTCGTACGGGATCTCGAGCAGGGCATCGCGGTGGTCGACGCGTACGCCGCCGAGCACCTCGAGATCCAGACCGTCGACGCGCCGGCCGTCGCGGCGCGCATCCGCAACGCCGGCGCGATCTTCGTCGGCCCGTACTCGCCGGTCTCCCTCGGCGACTACTCGGCCGGCTCGACGCACGTGCTGCCGACCGCGGCCGCGGCGCGTCACTCGTCAGGCCTCACGGTCGCAAGCTTCCGCCGTACGGTCCACGTCATCGCGTACGACCGCGACGCGCTCCTCGAGCTAGCCGACGGCGTCGAGCGGTTCGCGCTGGCGGAGGACCTTCCCGCGCACGCGAACGCGGTCACGGTGAGGCGGCCGCGATGAAGGCCGATGTGACCCTCGCCGACCTGCCCTTGAGGCCGGAGCTGGTGGGGGAGGAGCCGTACGGCGCCCCGCAGCTCGACGTGCCCGTGCGCCTCAACGTCAACGAGAACCCGTTCCCACCGTCACCGCACGTCCGGCAGGAGATGGCGGAGGCTGTCGTGGCTACGGCCTCCGAAGTGAACCGCTATCCCGACCGTGAGGCCTGGGCGCTGCGCCAGGCGCTCGCCGCCTACCTCGGCCACGGCGTCACCCCCGAGATGGTCTGGGCTGCCAACGGCTCCAACGAGGTGATGACGCACGTCCTGAGCGCGTTCGGAGGTCCCGGACGCTCTGTGCTGTCGTTCACGCCGACCTACTCCATGTATCCGGAGTACGCCCGCAACACCCACACGACCTACCTCACGGTGCCGCGTAAGCCCGATCACACGCTCGATGCAGCCCTGGTCCTGGATGCGATCGCCGAGCACGACCCGACCGTGGTCGTCATCACGACGCCCAACAACCCGACCGGTACGCCGACGCCGCTGGGCGTGATCAGCGACGTACTGGCCGGCACCGACGCGATCGTGGTCGTCGACGAGGCGTACCAGGAGTTCGCTCGCGATCCCGCGGCGACGTCGCTGACGCTCCTTCCCGAGCACGGCAACCTCGTCGTGAGCCGGACGATGAGCAAGGCCTTCGCCTTCGCGGGCGGCCGTCTGGGCTACCTGGCGGCGAATCCTGCGATCGTCGACGCGTTGCGGATCGTGAGGCTTCCGTACCACCTCTCGGCCCAGACGCAGGCGCTCGCGCTCGTCGCCCTCGCGAACGCCGACGAGATGCTCGGTCAGGTCGACGTGCTGCGCCGTGTACGCGACGAAGCGCTGACCCGTCTGCCCTCGATGGGCGTGGAGATCGTCCCGTCCGACGCGAACTTCTGCCTGTTCGGCCGCTTCGCGGACCGGCATGATGTGTGGCAACGGCTGCTGGACCGAGGAGTCCTCCTCCGGGAGACGGGACCGGCAGGCTACCTGCGGGTGTCGGCAGGCACGCCCGAAGAGATGGAGCGGTTCTACGCCGCTCTCGCGGAGGTCCTCGCCGAGGGCGCGCCGCGCGAGGAAGGGGAGTCATGAGCAACCGTCGCGCGAAGGTGGAGCGTGTCACGAGCGAGTCGAACGTGTCGGTCGAGATCGATCTCGACGGTACGGGTTCGTCGTCGATCTCCACCGGCGTCGGCTTCTACGACCACATGCTCACCGCACTGAGCCGCCACTCGCTCATCGACATGACGATCACGACGACCGGCGACGTCCACATCGACGGCCACCACAGCGTCGAGGACACGGCGATCGCGCTCGGCCAGGCGATCCGCGAGGCGCTCGGGGACAAGTTGGGCATCCGTCGTTTCGGCGATGCCCTCGTCCCGCTCGACGAGGCCCTCGCGCAGTGCGTCGTGGACGTCGCCGGTCGCCCGTACGTGTCGTGCACCGGCGAGCCGGAAGGCTACGAGTACGCGCTCATCAAGGGCTCCGGGGTTCCGTACGCCGGTTCCATGACCCGTCATGTCGTGGACTCGCTCGCCACGAATGCCGGGCTGTGTGTCCACCTCACGCTCCTCGCGGGCCGCGACCCGCACCACATCGCCGAGGCCCAGTACAAGGCGCTGGCGCGTGCGCTGCGCGCCGCTGTCGAGCCTGACCCAAGGGTCATCGGCGTCCCGTCGACGAAGGGCGCTCTGTGACGTCCACGCCACGCGTGGCGGTGCTCGACTACGGGTCGGGGAACCTGCACTCGGCCACACGGGCGCTCGCCGAGGCGGGCGCCGATGTCGTGCTGACCGCCGATCCGGACGTGGCGGCTGAGGCGGACGGACTCGTCGTACCGGGCGTCGGCGCGTTCGCCGCGTGCATGCAGGGGCTGCTCGCGGTCGGCGGCGATCGCATCGTGCGTCGCCGTATCGAGCAGGATCGTCCGATCCTCGGCATCTGCGTGGGCCACCAGGTCCTGTTCGCCCGCGGCGACGAACACGGTGACGTCGTCGACGGCTGCGGTGTCTACCCGGGCCTCGTCACCCAGCTGCCGGCTGTACGGCTCCCGCACATGGGATGGAACGAGGTCACCCCCGACGAAGGCACGGAGATGTTCGCCGGTGTGAGCGACCAGCGCTTCTACTTCGTCCACTCGTACGCCGCTCTGTCGCGGGCCGACCTCCCGGAGGGTGCCACGATCACGTGGGCACGCCACGAGGCGTACGACTTCGTGGC
>DAIPZP010000165.1:0-4733 GCA_036782155.1 Propionibacteriaceae bacterium | reverse complement strand
CGCCGCCGCCTCGCCGCCGACTCGAAGCCCGGCTTCGTCATCAACGTGATCCTCGATGACATCTGGGCTTGGCGCGCCGACCACGGCAACGCCGGGGATGGGGAGCTACAGCCTCTTCAACTCCGGCGCGGACATCTTCGCCGCGAACGCGTTCGAGGTGCCCAAGACGCTCGCGCCAGGAAGCCTGCGCAACCTGCTCACGATCTTCCTGGACCCGACCAACGGCAAGGGCGGGATCCAGAACGTCGTCAACGGTGTCGGGGGCTCGTCGACCATCGCCAACCCGTCAGTTGCCGTCACGGTGGTCAACTACCCGGCGGTGTGACGGTAGGAAGCTCTGTCCTCAAAAGGTACGAGTTCTCTCCTCGAGCAATACAGGTTCTCTCGCGGAGGGGTTCGCCTTCGTCAGGTTGCTGAGGTCTCGCCGAGGTGGGTGTCGGCTGCCCGCTCGTACACGCGCAGTAGGGCGCTGTGGTCCTCGGACTCGTGGCCGTGCGCCTTGAGCTGGGTCATCAGCTCGAAGACCGCGGCGGTGAGCGGCATCGGGGCGGCGACCTCGTGGCTGGCGGTCAGCACGTTGGTGAGGTCCTTGAGGTGCAGCGCGACGCGGAAGCCGGGGTCGAAGCGATGATCGAGCATCATCGGCCCTTTCGCGTTCATGACGTTCGAGCCCGCGAGCCCGCCCTGGATCGCCTGCACCACCGCGGCCGGATCGACGCCGAGCTTCTGCGCCAGCACGAGGGCCTCCGCGACCACAGCGATGTTCACCGCGACGATCGCCTGGTTCGCGAGCTTGGCGATGTTGCCGGCGCCGACATCGCCGACGCGTACGACGGAGGAGCCCATCGACTGGAGCACCGGCTTGTACGTATCGAACGTCTCCTCCGGCCCGCCGACCATGAACGACAGCGTGCCCGCGATGGCGCCGGGCTCACCGCCCGACACCGGCGCGTCGAGCATGACCATCCCCTGGTGCGCCAGGGCTGCGGCGATCTCTCGCGTGACCAGCGGGTCGATCGAGCTGGCATCGATGAGTACCAGGCCCTCTCGGGTGGCCGATGCGACGCCGTTCGCGCCGAGCGCGACCTCGCGGACCTCGGGCGAGTTAGGGAGCATCGTGACGACCAGGTCGGCCTGTTCGGCCGCCTCGCGCGGAGTCGCGGCCGCGGTCGCGCCAAGGCCCTCGAACTCCGCCCGTACCTCGTCCCTCCTCGCCACCACCACGAGCTCGTGGCCGGCGGAGAGCAGGTTCTTGGCCATGGGCCTACCCATGATCCCCAGCCCGATGAATGCGATCTTCACGGTGTACTCCTTGTCAGGCGAGCAGGTCAGCGACGACGCGGGCCAGCTCGACGCGGTGCTCCTCGGCGAGATCCCGTGCCGGCGCGAAGCACCAGCCCGCTTCCACTCCCGCGGCCCGCAGGCCCTCCTTGAGAACGACCGGGAACGTGGCTTTGTCCACGAGCCTCCGCAGCGGCGTCAATCGGTGTTGCAGCTCGAGCGCGCGGGCGAGGTCGCCGGCCCGGTACGCGTCGTAGATGCCGGCCACCAACGCGGGCGCGATGTTGCCGGTCGAGGCGATCGCCCCGTCGGCTCCGTGACACAGGCCCGCGTAGATGAGGGCGTCCGAACCGACCAGTACGGAGAAGTCGTCCGGTGTCTCGTCGATGTAGCCCGCGGTGAGGGCCAGGTTGCCGCTGGAGTCCTTGATGCCGACGATGGTGTCGAGGCCGGCGAGGGTGACGACGGTGGGCACGGACAGGTTCACGTGGGTCTTGCCCGGGTTGTTGTAGAGGATCACGGGAAGGTCGGTGGCCGCCGCGATGGCTCGGTAGTGCTCGATCAACTCCGGCTGGGTCGGCGTCATGAAGTAGGGGGTCAGCACCGACAACGCCGACACGCCGCCGACTTCGGCGACCATGCGGGCTGTGCGGATGCAGTCACGGGTCGTGATCTCGCTGGCTCCGGCGTAGACCGGAACGCGCCCGGCGACGTGCTCCACCGTGATCTCGACGACCCGTCGCTTCTGGTCGTCGTGCAGCCCGTAGATCTCGCCCGAGCTGCCGAGCACGAACACGCCATGGACGCCGCCGGCGATGACGTGGTCCAGCACGTCCCGCAGGCACTGCTCGAGTAGCTCCCCCTCACGATCCAGGGGCGTGACCAGCGCCGGGATGACCCCGTACGGCCGAAACATGGCTGCTCCTTCCCGAGCCCGGACCGTCCCGGACCGCTTGTCGGACAAGTATAGACAGTCGTACGATGAGTGGGAAGAGCGAAGGAGCCTGCATGTCCGACACGATCCGCCACATCTCGCTGAGCTCGGTGGTGCTGCCGCTGAAGACCGAGATCTCCGACGCGAAGGTGTTCACCGGCCGGCAGAAGCCGATGACCGAGGTCCACTTCCTGTTCGCCGAGATCACGACGGCGGACGGCTTCGAGGGCGTCGGCTTCTCGTACAGCAAGCGCGCCGGCGGCCCCGCCCAGTTCGCGCACGCCAAGCAGGTCGCGGACAACCTTCTCGGGGAGGACCCGAACGACATCGGGCGGCTGTACGTGAAGCTGCTCTGGGCCGGCGCCTCCGTCGGCCGCTCCGGCGTCGCCGTCCAGGCGCTGGCGGCGATCGACGTCGCGCTGTGGGATCTCAAGGCCAAACGCGCCGGGCTGCCGCTCGCAAAGCTGATCGGCGCGCACCGCGACTCCGTCCGCACGTACAACACGTCCGGCGGATTCCTCAACGCCCCGCTCGAGCAAGTCCTCGAGAACGCGACCGCAGCGCGTGAAGCCGGCATCGGCGGCATCAAGATCAAGGTCGGCCACCCCGACCACCGGGTGGACATGACTCGCCTCGACGCCATGCGCACCCACCTCGGCGACGACTTCCCGCTCATGGTCGACGCGAACCAGCAGTGGGACCGGCCGACGGCGCTGCGGATGTGCCGCGCGATGGAGCCGTACAACCTGACCTGGATCGAGGAGCCGCTCGACGCGTACGACTACGTGGGTCACGCCGATCTCGCTCGCGCCATCGACACCCCGATCGCGACAGGCGAGATGCTCGCCTCGGTCGCCGAGCACGTGAAGCTCATCGAGCAGGGCTCGTGCGACGTCATCCAGCCCGATGCCCCGCGCGTCGGCGGCATCACCGAGTTCCTCAAGCTGACCACCCTGGCCGCGCAGGCCGGGCTGTCGCTCGCGCCGCACTTCGCGATGGAGATCCACTGCCATCTTGCCGCGACGTACCCCACCGAGCCCTGGGTCGAGCACTTCGACTGGCTCGACCCCCTGTTCAACGAACGGATGGCGATCGCCGACGGTCGGATGATCGTCTCCGACCGGCCGGGCCTCGGGATCACGCTGTCGGACCAGCTGCGGGCCTGGACGGTCGACACGTACGAGGTCGGGGGCACGATAGGAATGCGGTCGTGACCTCCCGTACGGAACCGTCGTTGGATCGCAACGACCCGCACGGCTTGGTCGACGCCCTCGCGGGCGCGCTCAAGACGCGGATCCTCGCGGGTGAGCTGCCGGCCGGGTCGAAGCTTCCGTCCGAGTCGGGGCTGGCAGCCGACTACGACGTGAGCCGTACGGTCGTGCGCGAGGCCGTGTCCAGGCTGCGCGCTGCGGGGCTCGTCGACACGATGCAGGGGCGCGGGTCGTACGTGCTCGCGGTCACCGAGCCCGACGAGGCCAACGACCGATTCCCGATCCGGGGGTGGGCCGACCTCGTACACCTCATGGAGCTGCGCGTGGCTGTCGAGTCGGAGGCTGCCGGACTGGCGGCTGAGCGACGTACGAGCGCGCAGCTCGCCGCCATCGCCCGCGCGTTGGATGGGTTCTCACGCGTCGCAGACCACCCGGAACGCCTTGTCGAAGCGGACTTCGCATTCCACGCGGCCATCGCCGACGCGTCCGGCAACCCATTCCTCGCCGGCCTTCTCGAGAACATCGGCCCCCGTGCGATCATGCTGCACCGGACGCAGCTGACGGCCGGTACGGACGCGACCGACGCCGACCACCTTCAGCTGCTGATGTACGAGCACGGCGCCGTCCGGGACGCGATCGCCCGCGGCGACGGACAGGCAGCGCGTGCGGCGATGGCTGTTCACCTCCGCCGATCCCAGGCCGCGCTCGGCAAGGGACCGAGGGGATAAATCCTCTCCTAGAGCTCAGCGCTTCTGGGAGAGCACCCGGTCGAGGAACTCGACGAGGTCGCCGGTCTCGCCGTCACGGCCGCCGCGGCCTACCACGAGTGGGGGAGCGGTGGCGGCGAGCTTCACGCCGCGGAGTCGCTCCAGGAACCCCGAACCGCCAGGGACTGTGAGCTGGTAGTAGCCGCCATCGGTACCCACGGCGATGGACTTGTTCTTGCGGATGTACCAGCCGACCTTGTCGGTCTTGACCTCCGCGCCCGCGAACGTACGGGCTCGCAGCGGCTCCGGGTCGATCCCGAGCTCCATGGCCTTGGCGATGAAGGAGTCGATGAGCACCTGTGCTCGCTCCGACTCGTACCGGGCTGACCCTGCGGCCAACTCGGCCCGGATCCGGGCGTCGTTCGCTCGGCCGCTGGGCTCGCTGCTCACCACGTGACCTCCATTGCGGGTCGTCGTCGACCCCACGCCTGCTGGAACCGTACCCCCGCGTCGGCGCCCTTGCCAGGTACGATCAGGCGGTCGCTTGTCAACAGGCGTCGAACAGGAGCGCAGGTTGCGAGTCTTCTCAAGCGTCGCCCG
>DAIPZP010000164.1:3704-4774 GCA_036782155.1 Propionibacteriaceae bacterium | reverse complement strand
GGACCGGTCCGTACAGAGCGCGTCGAGCTGCGGGCCGAGCGGCGACTCCCCTGGAGGCCCGTAGCCCGCGAGTCGCCATGACACCCAGTCGTGCGGCAGCGCCACCGCCGCGACCCGATCCGCGCTGGCTGGCTCCGCATCCCGGAGCCAGCGCAGCTTGGTGATCGTGTACGAGGCGACCGGTACCGATCCCGTGACCCTGGACCAGTGGTCGGCGCCCAGCTCAGCCGTCAAGTCAGCCGCCGCCTGCGCAGAACGCGTGTCGTTCCACAGCAGGGCGTCGCGGACGACGCGACCCTGCGCATCGAGCGCGACCATGCCGTGCTGCTGGCCACCGACCGAGATGGCCGCGACGTCGTCGAGGCCGCCCGCCTCCGCGATCGCGGTCTGCAGTGCCTCCCACCAGTGCGCCGGGGCGACCTCCGTCCCGTCCGGGTGGCTGGCACGGCCCTGCCGCACCACCTCACCCGTGTCGGCGTCGCAGACGACGACCTTGCAGGACTGGGTGGAGGTGTCCACCCCGGCAACGAGGGGCATCAGCGTGCGTTGAGCAGGTGCTCGATGGCCAGCTGGTTCAGGCGGACGTGACCGTACCCCTTCTTCCCGAGCTCGGTGACGTCGATGTCGGCGAAGTCCTCCGGGCCGGATGCGATGAGGTCGGCGACCGTCTCGCCCTCGGCGAGCGTGGGCTGTCCGAGCTCGAAGATCCCGCACGCCTGCATGGCCTCCTGGACCTCAGGATCGGCGCGGAACGCGAGCGCCCGCTCCTTGAGCAGCAGGTACATCTGAATGTTCGCGGCGGCCGAGTCCCAGACGCCGTCGACGTCCTCGGTACGTGACGGCTTGTAGTCGAAGTGGCGCGGGCCGTCGTAGCGCGGGCCGCCGTTCGGGAACCCGTTCTCGATGAGGTCGACCGTGAAGAATGCCGAGGCGAGGTCGCCGTGGCCGAAGACGAGGTCCTGGTCGAACTTGGGGCCGTGCTGACCGTTGAGGTCGATATGGAAGAGCTTGCCGGCCCACAGTGCCTGGCCGATGCCGGCCGTGTAGTTGAGCCCGGCCATCTGCTCGTG
>DAIPZP010000164.1:0-3604 GCA_036782155.1 Propionibacteriaceae bacterium | reverse complement strand
GACGTGAACGCGCCGTCCTTGAAGACCGGGTGGCTGAACGTGTTCGTCGTGACCATCGGCACGATGAGGCCGGTGTCGTCGAGAGCCTTCTTGAGCTGCGCGATGATCTGGTCGCGTTCGGCGGCCTTCGTGCCGTACGGAACGAGGTCGTCGTCGTGGAACGTCACGCCGTACGCGCCGACCTCGGCGAGCTTGTAGACGCTCTGGATGGGGTCGAGGTGCGGCCGGGTCGTCGGGCCGAAAGGATCGGCCGCCTCCCAGCCCACGGTCCACAGACCGAAGCTGAACTTGTCGTCGTGTGTGGCGGTGGGCATCCGGAACTCCTTCGTTGAGTGCAGCCCAAATTGGTGACGTCCACAACATAATCCAAGTCAGCCGTCCAGGGATACCGTTACGGGCCACTTCCTTGGGCCTAGCCGAAGATCGGGTCCACGGTGCGGGTGCGCTTGAGCTCGAAGAAGCCGGAATACGCCGTAACCTTGACAAACCCGTCGAACAGGTCGCCGGCGGCCTCACCCTTGGGGGCCGGTGAGATGACCGGACCGAACAGGCTCATGCCGTTGACGCGGATCACGGGCGTGCCGACGTCCATGCCCACGGGGTCCATGCCCTCGTGGTGCGACGCGTGCACCGCCTCGTCGTACGTGTCGGTCTGCGCCTCGTCGGCAATGGCGGGATCGAGGCCGACTTCGGTGAGAGCCGCCCGTACGGTCTCGGGCGTCTTCGGCTCTTCCCCCAGGTGGAACCTGGTGCCGAGCGCCGTGTAGAAGTTGCGCAGCGCCTCGGAGCCGTACTTCTGCTCGACAGCGATGCAGGCCCGGACGCCGATCCAGCCTTCCTGGTCCATCATCTGCCGGTACTCCTCCGGCAGATCTCGCCCCTTGTTGAGGACGGCGAGGCTCATCACGTGGAACGTGGTGTGGGCGTCTCGAACCTTCTCGACCTCGAGCATCCACCGGGATGCCATCCATGCCCACGGGCAGAGCGGGTCGAACCAGAAATCTACGGCTGTCGTCATGGCGACCACTGTGCCACGACGGGTTCAGGAATCGATGCGGGCGACCTCGGTGGCTGCTTCCTGATGGTCGAGGCTGCGACGCCAGGTCGGGATGAACCCGATGATCGCGATGATTGCCCCGATCGCCAACGGTCCAAGCACCAGAAGCACCAGGTAGGCCACGGCGGACGGGTGCTGAATCGGCCACTCGAGGGGCACCAGCAGAGGCAGTGTCATGCAGCGCAGCCTAGTCGAGCGGACCGAAAATGCGTCCCGTCACTTGTCCCAGCGCAGTCGCGCATCCCACGGCCGCTGGCGCAGCGTCATGCGGACCGCCTCTGCCGACACGCCGAGCGCGGTGAGGAACAGCGACATCCGTACGGGGATGCCGTTGTCGGTCTGGTGGAAGATGGCGAGCCCGGGCAGGTCGTCGACCGTGGGCGAGAGGTCGTACGAGTCGTGGCGCGAGTCGCGCGGCAGCGGATGCATGACCACGATGTCGGTCGCCCCGGCCTGCTCCAGCATCGAGCGATCAAGGAGGCTGCCGCGCAGCGAGGGAGGCAGCTCCTCGGTCATCCGTTCCCGCTGGACGCGAGTTGCGTAGACGACGTCTGCTCCCGAGACGGCCTCGACTGCGGACTGGCAATGGACGACGGTGTGGCCGCGGTCCCGTACGAACGCCGCGATGGAGTCGGGAAGCTCGAGGCTGGGCGGGGCGAAGAGCCGGAAGGTGACGTCCGAGAAGATGGCCAGCAGCTTCATGAGCGAGTGGACCGTACGGCCGAAACGCAGGTCGCCGATGATCGCGATCGTGCAGCCGTCGATCATGCGGCCACGGGCCTCCAGCTCCTTGCGCAGCGTGTACACGTCCAGCAGCGCCTGCGAGGGATGCTCCCCCGCGCCGTCGCCGGCGTTGAGGACAGGTACGAGGGAGGCTGCGGCGAACTCCGCCACCGATCCCTCGTCAGGGTGACGGACGACCAGAACATCCGTGTAGCCCGACACGACCCGCGACGTGTCCGCGATCGACTCCCCCTTGGCCATGGACGAGAACGTGAACCCCGTCGTCGTGGTCACCTCGCCGCCCAGCCGCAGGAAGGCGGATTCGAAGCTGAGCCGCGTACGCGTGCTCGGCTCGAAGAACAAGCTGCACAGCACCGCACCGTCCAGGACTGTGCACACACTCTTGCGCTCCGCGATCGGCGTCACCGCCTCGGCCAGGGTGAACAGCTCGTCGAGGCCGGCGCGGTCGAACTGACTCACGGACAGCAGATGTCGCCCAGGGCCGAAAGCGGGGAGCGCGGCGTCGGTCATCAGATCCTCCAGTCGTGGCTGGAGAGAACCTATCGCTTCAGGAGAGAAGGTATCCGCTCGAGGAGAGAACCTGCGCACGGGGGTCAGCCGTTGAAGGTGACCTCGAGGGTCTTCTCGATGCCGGACAAGGCCTGCGAGACCGGGCACTCGGACTTCGTCTTCTCGGCGAACTCGGTGAACGTCTCGGCCGTGATGCCGGGTACCGATCCGACGACCGTGATCGTGGCTCCGGTGATGCCCGTACCGGGCTGGAACGTCATGCCGACCGTCGTATCGAGGCTGGTGGGCGGGGTGTCGGCGCCGCTGAGCGCGTGGGCCAGCGCCATCGAGTAGCAGGTTGCCAGCGCGGCGGCGAGCAGCTCCTCGGGGTTGGTACCGGAACCGGCTTCGGTGCGGGCGCCCCAGGTCATGTCGAAGCTCGCGGCGCCAGAAGTGGTCAGGTCGGTCTTGCCGGACCCTTCGGTGAGCGAACCCTGCCAGTGCGTACGGGCGGTGCTGGTGGTAGCCATCAACTTTTCCCTTCGATGGTGAGGTGTCGTGATCGCAACCGTACCCGCGGAGCACCTATTCCGTCAGGCGGCGAGGATCTCGTGCATCTGGCGCAGCACCGTGGCCTCCACCTCAGCGTTGTCGACGCCCAGCCACTTCAGTACGTTCTTCACCGTTTGCGCCTCGTCCTCCACGACGAGCGCCTTGACCTCGTCGGCACGGAAGTCGTTGACTTCTACGGGGCCGTAGCCGCGCAGGTGCAGGATCCAGGCGGCGACGGGCCTTGTCGCACCAGGATTGACGATCCCGTTGGCGAGCTCGGCCGTCAATGTCGGCACGAACCGGATCGGGATCTTCTGAGAACCGTCGGCGGCGATCTGGCTCAGCAGGTGACGGATCGACGGGTTCTCGAAGCGGTCCACGAGCGCTTGTCGGTACGCGGCGATCTGGTCCGCGGGTAGCGGCAGGTGCTGGACGGCTGCGTCCCACCACTCGTCCACCCAGCCGCGCAGCACGGGGTCGGTGATCCCCTCGTACACGGTCTCGCGTCCGAGAATCGGTCCCGCGTACGCCATCAGCGAGTGCGACCCGTTGAGCAGCCACAGCTTCCGGTGCTCGAACGGCACGATGTCGTCGACGAAGTTGGCGCCGCACTCCTCCCAGGCCGGCCGTTCGGCGACGAAGTCGCCCTCGATGACCCACTCCGTGAACGGCTCGGTGACCACGGGTGCACGGTCGCAGACACCGGTGACCTCGGCCACGGCAGCGATGTCCTCGTCCGTCGGACGCGGCGTGATCCGGTCC
>DAIPZP010000163.1:0-4785 GCA_036782155.1 Propionibacteriaceae bacterium | reverse complement strand
ACCTGTGCGCATAATGTGCCGTGGCGCACACCCAGTCAGCCGATGCCCTGCCGGCGGAGACACTCAATCCGATCGCCAGGCCCAGGATGTACGGCGTTCCGGGCCGCCCAGACATGGTCGCAGTCGGCACGATCGTGTGGCTGGCGAGTGAGCTGATGTTCTTTGCCGCGCTGTTCGCGGCGTACTTCACGGTCCGCAACGTCACCAACTCCGCGGCAGCTCCAGGCACCACGTCGCTGTGGCAGTACGGCCACGGACTGCTCGACATCCGGTACGCGGCAGTGAACACGCTGATCCTGGTGCTGAGCTCGGTCACCTGCCAGCTCGGCGTCCATGCCGCAGAGCACCAGCGCGCCTCGCGCGTCGGCAGCCTGTTCCAGGTCATGAAGTGGGGCATGCGCGAGTGGTACACGCTGACCTTCCTCATGGGCGCCGTGTTCGTCTCAGGGCAGGTGTGGGAGTACTTCAACCTCTTCCACGAGGGCCTCACGATCTCCTCGAACGTCTACGGCTCGGTGTTCTTCCTCGCCACCGGCTTCCACGCTCTGCACGTGACCGGTGGCCTCATCGCCTTCCTGCTGCTCATCGGCCGTACGTACATGACCCGCCAGTTCACGCGTGAGCAGCTGGTGAACTCGATCGTCGTGTCGTACTACTGGCACTTCGTCGACGCCATCTGGGTCATCTTGTTCTTCGTCATCTACTTGCTGGAGCTGATCAAGTGAGCGATCGCACCACGCGCCGACGGACCCACTCCTCGCCCCTGCGCCGCGCCGCCCTCATCGGGGCGGCCCTCGCTGTCATGGGGGGCCTCTCGGCGATCGCGTCGCCCACGGTGTCGCAGGCGTCTCCGCTGCCGACCGAGGTGGGCACCGGGCAGCAGATCTTTACGAAGAACTGCGCGTCGTGCCACGGGCTGAACGGCGAGGGTGTCAATGTCAACGGCACCGCGGTCGGGCCGAACATCCAGAACGTCGGCGCCGCCGCGGTGGCGTTCCAGATGTCGAGCGGCCGGATGCCGAGGGCCGGACAGCAGCAGCAGTCGCGCCGCAACACCAACACGTTCACGGCCGACGAGATCCAGGCCGTGGCCGAGTACGTCGCGGCCATGGGCAACGGCCCGGCGATCCCGAACGAAAGCCAGTACTCCACGTCCGGGCTCACCGCCGAGCAGATCGCCAAGGGTGGCGAGCTGTTCCGCACCAACTGCTCCGCCTGCCACAACTACGCGGGTAAAGGTGGGGCCCTGTCGGACGGCAACTACGCTCCCCCGCTCACCGGCACCGGGGTCACCAACCAGGAGATCTGGGAGGCGGTACGCACCGGCCCGCAGAACATGCCGATCTTCTCCCCCACGCAGCTCTCCGACGAGGACGTACGCACGGTCATCGCCTACCTCTCCGCAGTGAACTCATCGCCTGACAGTGGCGGATACTCGCTCGGCGGCGTCGGCCCTGTCACCGAAGGTGCGGCGGCCTGGATCATCGGGATCGGCGGGCTTGTCGGCTTCGCCTTGTGGATCGCTTCGAGAGGGGCCCGCGCGCGATGAGTTCAGACCTCGAAGTCACCCGTAGCCACCCCGTCCCCGATCCTGGGATCCCCGAGCACGTCGAGCGCTGGACCGACGTCGACCCCGAAGCATCGCGCCGCGCGGAGCGACAGGTCGCCGCATGCTTCGGTGCCGTACCGCTGCTCGCCTTAGGCTTCGTCGCGGTCTACTTCTTCATGCCGAAGACCTGGGCGGTGCAGTTCGCGGGGCTTCACGCCCAGGCACAGAACTTCTGGTTGGGGCTCCTCGGCGGCGTGGCCATCCTCCTCGTGGGTATCGGCGCCGTGCAGTGGGCCAGGCTCATCATGGGCGACCACGAGATCTCCGAGGAGCGTCACCCCGCCGGCTCGACCGCGGCGGACCGTGACGAGGTGCTCGGCGAGGTCGACGAGGGCATCGCGCAGAGCGACCTGCCCCGGCGGAAGCTCATCGGGACGACGCTCAAGATCGCTCTCCCCTCGCTCGCGCTCCCTGCGCTCGTGACGCTGCTCGACATGGGTCCCTGGCCGGGACCGGGCACGCGCGCCGCCACGATCGAGACGACGATCTGGGCCGAGGGCGTCCACCTGGTCACCGACGTCACCTACAAGCGGATCAAAGCGACCGAGATGGCCGTCGGCGAGCTGGTCAACGCGATGCCAGAGAACATTCAGGACCTCAACAACGACCCGGCAGCCAAGGCACGCGCCACCGCGAAGGCCGCGATCATCATCGTGCGCATGGACCCATCGACGATCAAGATCCCGGAGTCCCGCAAGGATTGGCAACCCACCGGACCGGACGGCAAGCCCTCCGGCATCGTCTGCTACTCCAAGATCTGCACCCACGTCGGCTGCCCGATCAGCCTGTGGGAGCACCAGACCCACCACCTGCTCTGCCCCTGCCATCAGTCGACCTTCGACCTGGGCAACTCGGGCGTCGTGGTGTTCGGACCGGCGGCCAGGTCGCTGCCGCAGCTGCCGATCACGACCGACTCCGAGGGCTACCTCATCGCACGTAGTGGATTCACGGTGCCTGTGGGTCCGAGCTACTTCGAGCGGGATTCCAACCACGACTACAAGGACGGGGACAACTGATGGCGAAGCCAACCACCGTCTCCCCGGACTCCGCGGCCCTCGACGTCTCGACCCCGGCGGGCAAGAAGCCGCTCGCCGGGCTCGGCGGTCCCGCGGGCTGGCTCGACGACCGCGTCGGCCTGGCGAAGCTCGGCAAGCACAACCTCCGCAAGGTCTTCCCTGACCACTGGTCGTTCCTGCTCGGTGAGATCGCCCTCTACTCGTTCATCATCCTGCTGCTCACCGGCGTCTTCCTGACGATCTGGTTCAAACCGTCGATGGAGGAAGTCGAATACCTGGGCACGTACCAGCCGCTGCTGCACCTGCCGATGTCCGAGGCGTACTCATCCACCTTGACGATCTCGTTCGACGTACGCGGCGGTCTGCTGGTGCGCCAGGTCCACCACTGGGCGGCCATGCTGTTCGTGGCCGCGGCGACGGTCCACATGCTCCGCATCTTCTTCACGGGCGCGTTCCGCAAGCCGCGTGAGATCAACTGGCTGATCGGTATCGGCCTGATGTCGATGGCGCTCATCGAGGGCTTCGCCGGCTACTCGCTGCCTGACGACCTATTGAGTGGCACGGGCCTCCGGTTCGTTGACGGCCTCATCCGTTCGATCCCGATCATCGGCACCTGGGCCGAGTTCCTCGTCTTCGGCGGCGAGTTCCCCGGAACGATCATCGTGGCCCGCCTGTACATGGTGCACATCCTCCTGGTCCCCGGCCTGCTGCTCGCGCTGATCGGCGCCCACCTGGCGCTCGTCGTCTACCACAAGCACACGCAGTACCCCGGCCCCGGCCGGACCGAGAAGAACGTCGTCGGTTACCCGCTGTTCCCCGTGTACATGGCCAAGGCCGGCGGATTCTTCTTCATCGTGTTCGGCGTGACGGTGCTCATGGGCACGTTCCTCTCGATCAACCCGGTGTGGAAGTTCGGCCCGTACACGCCGGACCAGATCACCGCCGGCTCCCAGCCCGACTGGTACATGGGCTTCGTCGAGGGCGCCATCCGCATCTTCCCGCCGATCGAGTCGCACTGGGGCCACACGACCTGGTCGTGGCAGATCTTCCTCCCAGGCGTCGGCCTGCTCGGCCTGCTCTTCGGAGCCCTGGCGGCGTACCCGTTCGTCGAAGCCTGGATCACGGGTGACAAGTCCGAGCACCACCTTCTCGATCGTCCGCGCAACGCCCCGACGCGCACCTCGTTCGGTGTCGCGGGCATGACCTGGTACGCGATGTTCTGGATCGCCGGCGGCAACGACATCCTCGCCAACACGTTCGGGCTCAGCCTCAACACCATCACGTACGCCATGCGCGTCGCCGTCTTCGTGGCCCCGGTCCTCGCGTTCATCATCACCCGCCGGGTCTGCATGTCCCTGCAGCGCAACGACCAGGACCGCGTCCTCCACGGCGCCGAGTCGGGCGTGATCGTGCGGACGCCTGACGGTGGCTACTACGAGGACCACATGCCGATCGCGAGAGACGAGGCGTTCACCCTGACGCAGCACCCGGAGTACCCCGCCCTCGAGCCGACCCCCGCGGTCGACGAGAACGGGGTTCCGATGCCCGCACGGGTCACCAAGCGTCGCGCGCAAGTGCGGGACTGGTTCTTCCGAGCCAACCTCGCCAAACCGACCGCCGACGAGGTGGCCGAGGCTCGCAGTCACGACGACGGTGCGCACGAGATCGAGGCGTCCGACGAGCAGAAAGCGGGCTCGCAGCACTGATGGCGCATCGCCCGACCCGCCTGTACGAGGCGTACGTGTTCGACATGGACGGGACGATCTATCTGGGCGACGAGCTGTTGCCCGGCGCGGCCAGGCTGGTCACCGAGCTGCGTCGGCGCGAGATCCCCGTACGGTTCCTGTCGAACAACCCGACCCGTGACCCCGACATGTACGCGGCGAAGCTCACCAGGCTCGGACTGCCGACGGGTGTGGACGACATCGCCAACACCGTGGTGACCACCGTGCGCTGGCTCATGGACCACCGCCCCGGTGCCGTGGTGTTCCCCATCGCCGAGGAGCCGCTGTGCCGGGCTCTGGCCGCGGCGGGCATCGAGATCAGCGAGGACCCGTCGCGCATCGACATCGTCATCAGCTCGTACGACCGGCACTTCGACTACCGGAAGCTCCAGATCGCGTTCGACGCCATCTGGTTCCATAAGCGGGCTGAGCTGAT
>DAIPZP010000162.1:0-4821 GCA_036782155.1 Propionibacteriaceae bacterium | reverse complement strand
CTTCTACTGGCCCGCCGTCCGGCTCATCGGCGAGTGCGACGGAGCGGTCAAGTACACCTCGGCGGACTCGATCCTCCTCGAGAAGGAACGGGAGCAGTCGATACGCGACGAGGGATACGGTTTCGTGAGATGGCTCGCCAAGCACATCTGGACGCGTCCGCACGAGGTGATGGGGCGGATCGAACGTGCGCTGTGCCGTTGATTCCCGCGTTCATGCGGTTACGGAACGCGTCCCGGTGCAGGTTGAGACATGGTTCCGTGAACGTGCGGTTCTCAGCCGATCCCACGTCCTCGTAACATCACGATCGCGGCAATGAAACGCGAGGCAGGTTCACCCGTTGCTCACAACGTCACATTCGCGGAACTGAGCCAGTTGGTCAGCTCTCCCGTACCGCCACGATGACGTCGCGGTGTACCGACGAGTCGACGCGGTGGGAGAATCGGCGCCAGGGACCCTCGTCGCGTACGGTCATGCCCGCGGCACCCAGCAGCTCCGCGACGCGCTCGCGCGGGGTGCCGAGCGTGTTCCAGGACATGCCGAGCGCGCCGCCTACGCGGAGCTGTCCGACCCAGACCGGGATCGCGTCGGCGAGCAGCCCCGAGGCCGAGCGGTCGCGGCGGGTGCCACCCCGTACATCGCTGACCGACCCGTGCACGATCCCGTACGGCGCGTCGGTCACGATCGCATCGAACCGGCGCTTGCCCCACAGCTTGGCCGACTGGCGGGTGTCGCCGGTGAAGATGCCCAGCGACAAGCTCCGGCCGTCGACGCTCACCTCGGCGTCGAACCTCTTGCCCAGCGACTTGCCCTCGCGGCGCACGGGCGTCATCTCGGCCGTGTGCTTGAGGCGCTTCCGGCGCAGGTACGTCTTCAGGTACGCGGCGAACGCCTCCACGGCCTTCTCGTCGGCCTCGACACCGGCCGCGTCATGGCCCAGCCGCCACGCCTGCAGCAGCGTCGTGGCCCGTCCGCACAACGGGTCGAGGATGGTCCGCTGGCCCGGCGGCAGGGTCACCTGCGACAGCGTCACGTTCAGCAGCAGGCGGGTGAGCTGCTCGTTGGTCTTGCCGGGGTACTTGGGGATCGTCACAAGATCCTCGTCGAGCAGGTCCACCCTCGGCAGCTCGATCGGCCGCAGCAGCCCGGACGCCTCCTCGTACAGCCCAAGCCTCGCGGACTGCGCCGCCACCAGACCGAGCAGCGCCTCGTCGGTATCCGCCTCGAAGCGCAGGTAGTCGACGCCTGCGATGACGACCGGCTCCACGTCGATCCCGGCGGTCACCGAAAGCTCCGCAGCGGCGAGGCGCGGGGCCTCACCGGCGTACACGCGGTTGAGCGACGGCGCGAGCAGCATCAGCAATGGCACCGGCCCATTCAACCGCATGTGGACTCACCTAGGGGCGGCCGCGCCCTGCCCTAGGGTGTTGGTCGTGACGAAGGCGGCCGGGCAGAAGGCGACCCCCGCGGACGTCCCCGTTGCCGGTGTCTTTCACGGCCACGCCGACTCCCACCCCGAGCTGCCGGTCGACTCCGACGTCGACTCGACGGGGCATTTCCACGGTCCGCTCCACCTGCGCTGGCGCTACATCTACGTGGTCTTCCTCGGCGGTGTGTTCGGTACGACGGCTCGCTATCTCTTCTCCCTCTGGATCCCGCGCACCGACGGTCTGCCGGTGCCCACGCTCGCGGTGAACCTCTTCGGGGCCTTCCTGCTCGGCCTGCTGCTCGAACGCATGGTCGTCTCCGGTCCGGACCACGGCTGGCTGCGGCTGGCCAGGCTTCACTTCGGGACGGGCTTCCTCGGCGCGTTCACCACGTACTCGTCCTTCGCCGTCGAGACCGTGCTGCTCACGAACGCAGGCCGCCTCGGCATGGCCATCCTCTACCTCGTCGTCACCCTCGTCGGCGGGGTGCTGATGTGCGCCGCCGGCATCCAGGTGGGGGGCCGGAAGTCGTGGTGATCCTGCTGGTTGCCCTGTGCGGCGGTTTCGGCGCGGTGGCCCGCTTCGTCGTCGACGGGCTCGCCCGGGGCCGTGTACGGTCCATCGGCTCGGTCGGCACCGTCGTCATCAACGTCACCGGCGCCATCGCGCTGGGCATCATCGCCGGCCTAGTGGCTGCGCACGTGGCGCGGCCCGACTGGCAGATCGTGATCGGCACCGGGTTCCTCGGCGGCTACACGACGTTCTCGACGACCTCGTTCGAGACCGTACGACTCATCCAGCAGGGCAGGTTCCGTCTCGCCATCGGGCTGGCGCTGTCACAGCTCGCGCTGGCGCTGGCCGGAGCGACCGGCGGGTACGTGATCGGGCTGCACCTCTAGCCAGCCGTCCGCCGCTCAGGCCAGGTTGACGTGGTGCGCCTCGAAGTGGGTGCCCTTGGCCCGCTCGTAGGACGAGAGGATCTCGGCCTCGGCCGCTGCGCGGCCGGCCCAGGTGGCGCCCTCGACCGACTTGCCGGGCTCCAGGTCCTTGTAGACGGTGAAGAAGTGCTGGATCTCGAGCAGCTGGTACTCGGGGATGTCGCCGATGTCGCGGAGGTGCGACTGACGGGAGTCCGCCGTGGGGATGCACATGACCTTGTCGTCGGCGCCCATCTCGTCGGTCATCCGGAACATCGCGATGGCGCGGCACTCGATGAGCGCTCCGGGGAACGTCGCCTCCGGCAAGAGCACCAAGGCGTCGAGCGGATCGCCGTCCTGGCCGAGCGTGCCTTCGATGAAGCCGTAGTCGCTCGGGTACTGCGTGGAGGTGAACAGGGTGCGGTCCAGCCGGATGCGGCCGGTCTTGTGGTCGAGCTCGTACTTGTTCTTCGAGCCTCGGGGAATCTCGACCGTGACGTCGAATATGAGACCCGAGGGGTTCTCGATGTGAAGCTGCCGCCTCAAGTCACCAGACAATGTCAGCTTCTTTCTATGATGGGTCGACTGCTTCGCAGGATAGCCGCCCGGGAGGACTTCGTGCCACGACGAGCGCTCGGCTCGATGGCGCTGTCCCTCGCCGTCCTGTTGGCGGTGGCTGCCGGCGTGTGGTTCGGCGGACCCAGACTGCTGTACGCGACGGGGTTGTGGAGTGACGGCGGCAGCCCGACGATCGACCCCAGCCTGTACGCGCCGACGCCGACGCCCACGCCGAGCCCCGTCACGCCGACGCCGGCCGCGGCCACCGCGGTCCAGGGCAAACTGCCCGACGGCGCGGCCCTGCTGGCGAAGCTCCGTGCGGTCGACCGCTCGTCCGTACCTCGCGACGGCATGGTGGTCATCGACCCGCTCACCGGAGCGGTGGTCCTTGGTGAGAACGCGGACGCGATGATGACGCCCGCGTCGACGTTCAAGCTGCTCACGAGCGCCGCAGCGTTGGCTGCGTACGGACCTGACCATCGCTTCACCACGAAGGTCGTGGCCGGTACGGGGAACCAGATCGTCCTCGTCGGCGGCGGCGACCCGTACTTGAGTGGCGCCACAACACAGGACTATCCCGAGCGTGCATCCATCAGTGACCTGGCGGAGTCGACCGCGAAGTCCCTCAAGGCGGCGGGCGAAACCTCGGTGGCACTGTCCTATGACGACTCGCTGTTCACCGGTGCCGCCTGGAATCCGGCCTGGACCGCCGGTTACCACGAGTTCGCCACCCCGACCTCGGCCCTGTGGGTCGACGAAGGGATCGTGAACGGCGTCCACGGGACCACCCCGTCGAGCGACGCGGCGAAGGCGTTCGTCGCTCAGCTGAAGGCGCGCGGCATCTCGGTGTCGTCGGTCGCTGCCGGTACGGCGACGTCCGGAGCCACGGTGCTCGCTTCGGTCCAGTCACTGCCTCTCGATCTCATCGTCTCCGAGGTGCTGCTGCACTCGGACAACGACGGGGCCGAGGTGCTGTTCCGCCAGATCGCGCTGGCGGCTGGGACGTCCGGGTCGATCACCGCGGCACAGACCGCCATGCAGGCCAAGCTCGTCACTCTGGGTTTGTGGCGCGACGGGATGAAGATCGACGACGGCTCCGGGCTCTCCCGCAGCAACCTGGCGACGCCGACGGTGCTGGCACTGGCCGTGGAGAAGGGGTTCAACGACACCCGGTACCGCGCGCTGGTCGACGGTCTGCCCACAGCTGCCGCGGACGGGACGCTGCATGCGCGTTACGGCGACGGTGGTACGGAGAGTGCCGGGCGCGGTGCCGTACGGGCCAAGACCGGAACCCTCACGGGCGTGCACTCGCTCGCGGGTTTCACGCGGACCGTCGACGGGGGTCTCGTCGTGTTCGCGTTCATCGCCAACGACGTCACCGCCGAGAACGCGCTCGCGGCACGCAGCTGGCTGGACCGTGTGACCAGCGTCGTGGCCGCCTGCGGCTGCTGACGGTACGGGCCGTCAGGGACTGAGTGTCGCCGACCCCGTCATGAAATCCAGCATCATGACCACAGCGAGCACGACCCCGAGGATCCCGAGGACGAGTCCGGCGATCGCGAAACCTCGCCCACCGGCGATCCCACCACGATTCCGGCCCAGGGCGACAGAACTGGCCACGATTCCGGCCACGATCAGCGGCAACATGAAGATGGACAGGAACCCCGAGCCCACCAGGCCGACGAGGCTCAGGACGAATCCTGTGGTCGCCACGCCTGTGGGCAGAGCCCCCGGCACGAACCCGACGTAAGGCTGCCGCGGAGTAATCGGCGGCTGCTCGAACTGCACGCTGCCGAGGTTGTAGCCGACCGGCTCGTCGGTGTTGTCCTGCGGCGGACGGTCGGGATCGTGCATTGGCGGCCGGTGGTCCCAGCCGGACGACGTGCTCATCGGCCCTCCTCGTGCGTTTCAGGGTAGCGGC
>DAIPZP010000161.1:0-4838 GCA_036782155.1 Propionibacteriaceae bacterium | reverse complement strand
TCGTCGTCCTCGCCGATGCGCTGCGCCGCCACGGAGAGCGCCCACAGCGCGCGCAGGAAGCCGCGGTTGGGCTCGTGCTCCCAGGGGATGGGCCCGGAACCGCGCCAGCCGTTGCGCCGAAGCGCGTCGAGGGATCGGTGGTAGCCGGTACGGGCGAACGCGTACGCGCGGATGTCGGACGTATCCGTAGTGTCGGTGAGCGACTGTTCCGCGAGTACGGCCCACGCGATGCGAGACCCGGGGTGGCGTCGCGCCGCGGCGACCGCCTCAGCGGGGTCGCCGGGCTCCGGTTCGGGGTCGGCCGGCAGGAGCGTCGGCTCAGCGGGGTCGGCGAGAAGGTTGCGACGGGTCTCCGGTGCCATGCGTGACACAGTAGGTCGGGGACCATACGGGGTGCTAGTCTTGCTGACGTTGAGAGGACTGAGAGCCTCCACGCGCCTCACAGGCTGGGCGCGGCGATCCGCCGAAAAGATCATCCCGAGCACTACGGGACGTCTGGCCTGAGGGGATTCATTTGCCTGACAACGCCGTTGTGCGCGCACTCTGTACGTCGCGCCACCCCAGCGGTCAGGCTGTCACGACGGAAGGAAGTCCGTGACCGACACCACCACCACGGGCAAGACCCTGGACGGGATGTTGCTCGCCGAGCTCAAGCAGGTCGCAGGAACTCTGGGCCTCAAGGGCACAGCAGGGATGCGTAAGGGAGAGCTCGTCGGAGCGATCCGGGACGCCCAGGGAGGTGGGGCGCCCGCCGCCTCGCGCCGCCAGGCACCGCCATCGACTCCGATTGCAGCACCAGAGACGGTGAAGGCTCCCGACTCTGCCATCCAGGCGCCGAGCCGCGGCGAGTCTGCCGCGCAGGCATCAGCGAGCGGCGACTCTGCAGGCGACACGGCATCTGCTGAGCAGCCCGGACGGCGTCGCACCCGTGGCTCGCGTCGCGAGGCCGGGGCCCCCTCCGTCGAGGCGAGCCAGGGCACTGCGCCGGAACGTACCCAGACCACTGCGCCGGAACGTACCGAGGGCGACAGGTCGATAGCCGACGAAGTCGGCGCTCGCCTCAGTGCTCTCGGCGTCGAGACGCGTGAGCCGGATCGACAGCGCCGTCAGGGTCAGCAGAGCACACAGGGCAACGACGAAGATGCTCGTCAGGCGCAGCGCTCCGAGGACGAGGAGGCCGGCGGTCGCCGTGGTCGTCGTCGCCGCAACCGCGATCGCCAGAATCGCCGCCCGCGTCCGGGCCAGGCTCCGATCGAGCGCTTCGATGCCGAACCCACCGTGAACGAGGGCGACGTGGTCGTGCCGATCTCCGGCATTCTCGACGTGCTCGACAACTACGCCTTCGTCCGGACGTCCGGCTACCTGCCCGGCTCGAACGACGCGTACGTGTCACTGAGCATGGTTCGCAGGTACGGGCTCCGCAAGGGCGACGTCGTCACGGGCTCGATCCGGCAGCCGCTTGACGGCGAGCGCAAGGAGAAGTTCAACCCGCTCGTCTCGCTCGACACGGTCAACGGCGGCGAGCCCGAGTCGGCGCGCAACCGTCCCGAGTTCTCGAAGCTCACGCCCCTCTACCCGCAGGAGCCTCTGCGGCTCGAGAATGCGACCTCCGGCATGATCGGGCGGATCATCGACCTGGTCTCGCCGATCGGCAAGGGCCAGCGCGGTCTGATCGTCTCCCCGCCGAAGGCCGGCAAGACGATGATCATGCAGGCCATCGCCAATGCGATCACGACGAACAACCCTGAGGTCCACCTCATGGTCGTCCTCGTCGACGAGCGGCCCGAGGAGGTCACCGACTTCCAGCGCACGGTCACGGGCGAGGTCGTCGCCTCGACGTTCGACCGTCCGGCCGAAGACCACACGACGATCGCCGAGCTGGCGATCGAGCGGGCCAAGCGGCTCGTGGAGGCCGGCCGCGACGTCGTCGTCCTGCTCGACGGCATCACCCGCCTGGGACGCGCGTACAACCTCGCAGCCCCGGCCTCCGGACGCATCCTGTCCGGCGGCGTCGACTCGGCCGCGCTGTACCCGCCGAAGAGGTTCTTCGGCGCGGCGCGCAACATCGAGGACGGCGGCTCGCTGACGATCCTTGCGACGGCGCTGATCGAGACCGGCTCGAAGATGGACGAGGTGATCTTCGAGGAGTTCAAGGGCACCGGCAACATGGAGCTCCGGCTCCGGCGCGACCTGGCGGACAAGCGGATCTTCCCCGCGATCGACGTCGACGCCTCGGGTACCCGCCGCGAGGAGCTGCTGCTCAGCCGCGAAGAGCTGGCGATCATCTGGAAGCTGCGGCGTGTGCTGTCCGGTATGGACAACACCGCGGCCTTGGAGATGCTGCTCAAGCAGCTGCGCAAGACGCAGTCCAACCACGAGTTCCTCGTCCAGATCTCGCGCACGACGCCGAACTGATCCACCCGGTTTGGGACCGGGCCGACCGTGAGACATAATGGGCGGTCGGCTCCGGTTCACGCCCCGGACGGCTCATCCGTCCTCTTGTCGGCGACCCGGTCCGCGATACAAGGAGAAACCAATGAAGCAGGGGATCCACCCCGACTACGTCGAGACGACGGTTGTCTGCAGCTGCGGCAACACGTTCACGACCCGGTCCACCGCGAAGAGCGGCCAGATCCACACTGAGGTCTGCGCTGCCTGCCACCCGTTCTACACGGGCAAGCAGAAGATCCTCGACACCGGCGGTCGCGTCGCTCGGTTCGAGCGCCGCTACGCCAAGAAGAAGTAGTACCAGTCGTCCATTCACCGGGGCGGGGGAGACCCTCGCCCCGGTGTTTGCGTTTCTCATACGTTTCGCGACAGGGAGGGATCGATGGCCGAGGGGACGGACGCGCTCGTCGCCGAGCATGCCCAGATCGAGCGACGGTTGGCTGATCCCGCGACCCACAGCGACGCCGCGTTGGCACGGCGCTTGGGTCGGCGTTATGCGGAGCTGTCGCCTATCGTCGCCGCCCTGTCGGAGCACGCCCGTCTGGTTGGCGACCTTGCGACCGCCAAGGAGCTCGCAGGAGAGGACCGGTCCTTCGAGTCCGAAGCCGTGTCCCTGTCGGCAGAGCTCAGCGCCTCCACCGAGAAGCTGACCCGGCTCCTGGCGCCGCGCGATCCTCATGACACCGCGGACGCGATCATCGAGATCAAGTCAGGGGAGGGCGGCGAGGAGTCGGCCCTGTTCGCCGGCGACCTGGTGAAGATGTACAGCCGGTACGCCGAGAACCGCGGCTGGAAGGTCGAGGTGCTCGACAGCCAAGAGACCGACCTCGGGGGCTACAAGTCCATTGCTATGACGATCAAGTCGCCCTCGACTGCGAACCCCGACGCCATGCCGTACGGGGTGCTGAAGTTCGAGGGCGGTGTGCACCGCGTGCAGCGCGTGCCCGTCACCGAGTCGCAGGGACGCATCCACACCTCGGCGGCAGGCGTGCTCGTGATGCCCGACATCGACGACGAGACGGCCGTCGAGATCGACGACAACGATCTGCGGATCGACGTGTTCCGATCGTCCGGTCCCGGCGGCCAGGGCGTCAACACGACTGACTCGGCGATACGCATCACGCACCTGCCCACGGGCACGGTCGTCTCCTGCCAGAACGAGCGGTCGCAGCTGCAGAACAAGGAGACAGCGATGCGGATGTTGCGCGCGCGACTCGTGACGCTGGCCGAGGAGCAGGCCGCGAGCGCGGCATCGGCAGCCCGGAAGTCGCAGGTCCGTACGGTGGATCGCTCCGAGCGGATCCGTACCTACAACTTCCCCGAGAACCGCATCGCCGATCACCGCATCGGTTTCAAGGCCCACAACCTCGACGTCGTACTGAACGGCGAGCTCCAGCCTCTCCTGGACGCGCTGCACGAGGCCGACCTCGCGGACCGTCTCGAGCACGTCGGCGAGGCCTGACCGTGCCGCTGGGGGTGGGCGCTGCCGTACGGCGGGCTGCGCAGACCCTCGCCGAGGCCGGATCTGTGTCGCCTGACGCGGAGGCGAGGACCCTCGTCGCCCACGTCGCGGGCATCGAACCTGGACGGCTCCCGCTCGCGGACCCGCTCGACGACGCAAGTGTCCAGGCACTTGACCTGGCGGTCGCTCGCCGCGTGGCGGGGGAGCCCGTGCAGCACATCACCGGCGTTGCCTGGTTCCGTACGACCCACCTCACGGTCGGACCGGGCGTGTTCGTCCCGCGGCCCGAGACCGAGACGATGGCTGGATGGTGCCTCGAGCACGTCAGCGCCGGGGACCGCGTCGTGGAGCTGTGCGCTGGCTCGGGCGCGATCAGCAAGGCGCTCGCCGTCGAAGGGCCCGGCCTCGACCAGTGGGCGCTCGAGGTGTCGCCCGACGCCGTCACATACCTCGCGGCCAACCTCGCCGGCACCGGCGCGCGTGTCGTGGAGGGGGACATGGCCGACGGCCTGCCCGAGCTGGACTCCTCCGTCGATCTGGTCGTCGTCAACCCTCCGTACGTCCCACTCGACGCGTGGGAGAGCGTCCCGCCGGATGTGCGCGACCACGATCCGCAGCTCGCCGTGTTCTCCGGCGCCGACGGGCTGGATGCGTTGCGCGTCGTGGCCGACGTTGCTGCTCGTCTGCTCCGTCCCGGAGGGCTGCTGGCCACCGAGCACGCGGAGGCCCAGCACTCTGACGTGCTCGCGCTGTACGCACGGCACGGCAGCTACGACACCGTCCGCGATCACCGTGATCTGACGGGCCGCTGGCGCTTCGTCACCGCGCGACGCGTCCTGTGAGTCGGCCCGGTCATTCGTCCCTGCGCGGGTGGGCTGGCAGGATGAGCGGGTGACCGAGTCCAGCGACGAGACGACACCCCTCGACG
>DAIPZP010000160.1:0-4860 GCA_036782155.1 Propionibacteriaceae bacterium | reverse complement strand
TGGCGAAGGAGCTCGGAGTCTCCCGCCAGACGGTCTCGAACGTCATCAACGCGCCCCATCTCGTCAAGACCTCGACGCGCGAACGGGTCCGTGAGCACATCGAGCGCTCCGGCTATCGGCCGTCTGCGGCAGCACGTGCCCTACGTACGAACCGTACGAAGATCGTCGGGATGCGGATGTCACCCGTGCTCGACGGCATCAACGGTTCGGTGATGGACCGCTACCTCCATGCGGTGACCGAGGCGCTCGAAGAGCGCGGCTACCACCCCGTACTGGTCACGGCGTCGGGTGAGCAGGAGGAGTTGGCCGCGTTGATCGCGCTGTACGAGACGGGGCTGATCGACGCGGCGATGCTCGCGTACACGTCGCCCCTCGACAGCCGCCCCGCCGAGCTGCGTCGCATCGGCATGCCGTTCGTCGCCTTCGGCCGCCCGTGGGGCGAGCTCGACGCCCCGCACCCCTGGGTGGACATCGACAACGCGACGGGCGTCGAGGAGGGGACACGTCTGCTGCGCGAGCGCGGGCACACGCGCATCGGCTTCATCGGGCCGAGCGTCTTCTCGATGATCGACAGTCACCGGCGTGAGGGCTGGCTGCGCGGCATGCAGGGCGTCGACGAGAACCTCGAGGAGCTGGACGTGTGCGTGCCGGAAGGTATCGAGCACGGCTTCCGCGGCATGCGGATCCTCCGGGATCGCGGCGCAACGGCCGCCTCGTGCGGCACGGACTCGCTCGCTCTGGGCGCGCTGAGCGTGCTCTACGAGTCGCCGGTGGCCGGCTTCGAGCCCGCCGAGTCGATCGTGGGCTTCGACGACTCCCCGGTCGCCGCGGCCCTCGGTTTCTCCAGCGTCGTCCAGCCGATCGAGCAGGTCGCCTCGTTGTTGGTCGCCCAGCTCATCAGCGAGCTCGAGGACGACGTCGAGATGTGCGAGCGACATGTCGTGCTGCCGTCCGTGCTGCGCGCCCGGCTCGGGCGAGGTCTGCCCGTACGGCTCCGGTGAGCGCCGTCAGGGCTTGACGAGCTCCGTCTCGTACGCGATGAGCACGAGTTGTACGCGGTCGCGCGCATGGAGCTTCGTGAACAGGCGGCCGATGTGGGTCTTCACGGTGCCCTCCGCCATGTACAGGGTGGCCGAGATCTCGGCGTTGGTGGCGCCCTTCGCGATCTCGACGAGCACCTCGCGCTCCCGATCGGTGAGGACGTCGAGGCGCGAGTCCGTACGGCCTTGACCGGTCGGCAGCATCGGCACGAATCTGTCGAGGAGCCGTCGCGTGGCGCTCGGTGCCACCACCGCGTCGCCGTTCGCGACGCTCCTGATCGCCTGAAGGAGCTCGTCGGGGCGACTGTCCTTGAGGAGGAACCCGCTGGCGCCGGCGCGCAGCGCCGCATAGACGTACTCGTCGGCGTCGAACGTAGTGAGCACCAGCACGTGCGTAGGCGCGCCGGACGCGACGATCCTCTTGGTCGTCTCGACACCGTCCATGACGGGCATGCGGATGTCCATGAGGACCACGTCGATCGGCGAGGTCGCCATGCGCTCGAGCGCTTCGGCTCCGTTCTCGGCCTCGCCGACGACGTCGATGTCGTCGCTCGAGTCGAGGAGCATGCGGAACCCGCTCCGGACGAGAGCCTGGTCGTCCACAATCAGTACACGGATGGTCACGCGTTGATCCTCCCTGATCCCGAGGCCGACAGCGGTAGCCACGCGTGAACCCGGTAACCCTTGTCGCCGCGAGGGCCGACCTCGATCGTGCCTCCATGAGCGCTGAGGCGCTCGGCCATCCCGCGCTGGCCGTGGCCGCGGCCGTCGGTGGTGGCCCGTGCACCGAGGCCCGAGTCGACGATCTCGAGGTCGACGCCGTCCCGCTTGTACGAGACGGCGACCTGCGGATCGGCATCGGCCCCGGCGTGCTTGAGCACGTTGGTGAGCGCCTCCTGGACCACGCGGTACGCGGTGAGGCCGAGCGCCGCAGACACCTCGGGCCGCTGCCCCGAGACGGTGAGCGTCGCACCTGTCTTCTCCACTAGCCGTGGGATGTCGGCGAGCGTCGGCAACGGCGCGTACGGCTCGGACTCCTCGGCATCACCCTCGCGCAGCACGGCGACGATCCGGCGCATCTCGACGAGCGCTTCCCGCCCCGTCGTGGCGATCGTGGCGAGGGCTGCCGCAGCAGCTTCGGGCTTCTTCGCCGAGAGCGCGTACCCGCCCTCAGCTTGTACGACCATCACCGACAGCGAGTGGGCGACGACGTCATGGAGCTCGCGGGCGATCTGGTTGCGCGTGCGTGCCTCGATGGCGCGGGCCTCGTGTTCACGCTCCGACAGCAGGGTCCGGAAGTGCTCCGCCTCCGCGTGGCGCAGCGTCTCGCTGGCATTGGCCATGTCACGGGCGCGCCCGCCGAGCGAGTACGGGAAGACGACGACGGCCACGCACACGCCGGACGCCAGGATCGCCGCGAGGTTGGCTAAGGGCTGGCCGAAGCCCGTCGGCAGCACGATCCAGCGGACAGGTCCGACCACCGCACCGATGGCGCCAAGAACGACGATGACGCGAGCCTTGTGCCACGGCGCCCAACGGGCCACCGTGTACGCAACGAGCGGGATGACGCAGATGGCGACGGTAGGGGTGGGGACCAGAATGTCCTGGACGGTGAGGGCGGCGACCGCGATCCACATGAAGACCATCGGGAACGCGCGCCGTACGGAGATGGCGAGGAAGGCGAGAAACGAGGTCGCCGTCGCCACAGGGAGGTTCGTCTGCGCGTTGCCGAAGAGGCTGTCGAGGATCATATACGGCACGAGCAGGAGCATGACCGCCAGCCCGGCGAGCACCGGATCGACCCGCCAGTCGTCGTTGGCGTCCTTGAAGGCCCGCACCGTCTGCATCACATCCATCTTCGTCAGCCTATTGAGATTCGGCTCCGAAGACATCGGTCGTTGGGATGCCCTCACGAACGCTTCGCCTCACGATCCGGTAACACCGTCTGGACGGGGACCCGGTTGGACAGGTTCACGCGAAAGGATGGTGAGGTTGCGGAGGTGGAATGAGTATCCAGACGTCGTTGCCCGCGAGGGTCAGGCTCGAAGGGCCTGTCGTCGGCACGTACGCTGCGCTCGCCGCCCTGCTGCCCACCGCTGGTGGTACGGCGCCGATCGGTGAGGACGCACTGGCCGCGGAGCTGAGCGAGCTGTGCGCGTTCGTCGACACGCGGCGCGACTGCGCCGACTTCCGGGCCATCGCGTTGCTCGCGGTCGTGCTGGGGGGCAAGGTCCCGGAGGCCTGTGAGGAGCAGGTCAAGCGCTCGCTGGTCGGCTTCAAGTACTGGATGGCAGAACCCGGCGACGACGCGATGTGCTTCTGGTCGGAGAACCACCAGCTGCTGTTCGCGACCGCCGAGTACCTCGCCGGCGCCACGTACAGCGAGGAGACGTTCAGCAACGATCGCCGTACGGGAGCGGAGCACCGCGACGACGGACGCAGACGGCTGGTGAACTGGCTCGGGCTGCGGTTCCGGTTCGGATTCTCGGAGTGGCTGTCGCCGGTGTACTACGAGGAGGACGTCGCGGCGCTGAGCCTGCTCGTCGACCACGCGCCGGATGCGGAGATCGCCGAACGAGCCGCGGGTGTGCTCGACCTGCTCCTGCTCGACTGCGCGCTGCACCGCTTCGAGGGGCACTTCGCCGCCAGCTCAGGCCGACTGTACGAGTCGCAGAAGAAGCACCCGGCCAGCTCGGAGATGCAGCCGATCGTGGATCTCGCGTTCACCGACGACGAGATCTGCGCCGACTGGAACCGGATCGGGATGGTGTTCTGCCTACGGCGGCAGTACGAGGTTCCGTCCGTGATCCGCGAGATCGCCCACGACCCGGCACCACGGACCGTACGGTCCGGGCACGGTCTGGACATCGCCGACGCAGTTGCCCTGTACGACGCCCCCGACGACACCGAGTCCACCGGTGCGCTGCTGTGGGCGATGGAGGCGTTCGTGAACCCCGGCGCGGTACGGACGACGATGACCGCGTTCGATGCGTGGCGGATGGCGACCAATCCCTTCCTCTCGGCGCTGAAGGCGCTGGAGTGGGTGCCGCGGGGTCTGCTCCCCATCGCGATGCGTCTGGCGAAGCCGGTCGTGGCCGGTACGGCGTTGGAGCGCGCGCACGTGACGACGACCCGCTCCGACTCGTACATGCTGAGCAGCTCCCAGCACTACCGCCCTGGTCACTTCGGCGACCAGCAGCATCTCTGGCACGTCCTCCTGCCGGGAGGCGTGCCCATCTTCGCGACGCACCCCGGTGGCCCGGTCGTCGACGACGCGAGAAGGCAGAAGACGCCGTCGGCGTGGGTGGGAAACGGCGTCAATCCGAACGTGGCAACCGCCGGGCCGGTCCTGCTTGCCGTGTACGACACCCGTGGGCGACACGGGCTCGGCGAGGCGAAACGGGTCAAAGGCAGCCACCTGTACGTGCCGTTCGACGATCTCGACGAGTGCGCTCGAGGGAGTCATTGGCTGGCGGTACGACAGGGGAACGCGCTCGTCGGTGTACTCGCCACCTCGGAGCTAGTTACCGAATCCGGCGAGGCCCTGCGTCAGGATGGCGTTGTCACCGGCTGGGTCGTCATCTGCGCCGAGCTGGCCGAGCACGAGTCGCTGGACGGGTTCAGCTCCTGGCTGTCGCTCTGCTCGGTGGTCCTCTCGGGCGCGAAGCTCGACGTGGCAACGCCCGACGCTACGTACGCCCTAGCCCGCGGGAGGCTCCGCAAGGACGGCCAACGGCTGGCATCGGACCACGGCCGCTACGACTCCGGCTGGGTCCAGGCGCCCTTCGACGCCGACAAGATCGAGATCCGCGGCACGTCC
>DAIPZP010000159.1:0-4865 GCA_036782155.1 Propionibacteriaceae bacterium | reverse complement strand
CGAAGCCCTGGGAGCCCGGCGCGTCGAACACGTTCTCCGTCACCTCGAAGCTCAGCGACCTCGACCTGAGCGCCACGGGTGTCTACCTGGTCGGCGTCCACGTACGTGCCGCGATCGACATGTCGGCCTCGTACTCGACGATGGGCCGAGCCCGTACGTTCGTCACCATCGGCACGCCCACCGCACGCGCCGCCACCAGCTCCGTGGTCATGCTCAGCTCGGCCCCTTCGTACCTAGCGAACGGCCTGCTCGCCGATGACCACCTCGCCGGCGAGCTGACCGGCCGCCTGCTGACGCTCGTCCGCCACGCCCAGCTGCCAGGCGTCACGTACGCCATCGACCCGCTCCTGTACCGAGAGGTGACGACGATGGCGGCCGGGTACGAGGTCGGCACCGCCACGTCCCATTCGCCCGGCACTGGCAAGGCCGCCGCGGTCGCGTGGCTCGCGGAGTTCGCGGCGCTGTCCGGTGGCTTCCGCCTCCCGTACGGCAGCCCCGACCTTGCCCTCATTGCCGAGACCCGCGACACCGCGACCCTCGACCGGACGATCCAGGCCGTGGCCAAGGTGCCGGACGTCGCCGGGCTCCCGCTGCTCGTCGTCGCCTCGAACTGCCAGGTCGACCAGCGGTTCCTCGACGTGGTCTCCCGGCTCAAGCCGTCCGTGATCCTCGCCGAGACCCACGCGGCCGGACAGACCCTTTCCTCTGCGGCCGGCACGATCGTCAGCGTCGATGCTGGGGCGTTCGGCGGTGGCCCTGGCCCCGACGACTCGAGGACCCAGCTCCAGTACCTTGCGCGGATGCGCGCCGAGAGCTTCCTCGCCGCCATGAACCCTGCGGAGGGGAACGTGCGAGTCATCGCCTCGGAGCTCGAAGCCTCGCTCGACTCGGTCGCGAACCCCTGGGAGAACCGGGTCTCGCTCGCCGGGCTCAACGCCGCGTCGTCTCCCTGGTCGAGCACCGTCGCCGCCGGCTCGCCCGCAACGGTCAGGAACAGCTCCCTGGACGCCGTCATCGCAGTCGGCTCGGGGCGCATCTCCGCATTCACCAGCCTCGCCGGCGACTCGGCCGCGGGCGACACGCTCAGCGCCCAGTTCCTGCCGCTCGTCCTGTCCACCGCATGGCAGAACGACGACCAGGCCCGGGCGTACCTCGCTGCAGCGCTCGCCCCGTACGAAGTGAGCGCGTCGGCCATCACCCTCCGCGTCGCCGACCACGTCGTCATGACGTCCCGGAACACGCAGTTCCCGGTGACGGTGTCGAACACCTTGGACTACCCGGTCAGGGTCAAGGTCATGGTCACCACGTCGAACGAGAACCGGCTGAGCGTGCCGCAGTCGGACCTCGTGACGATCGATGCCGGCGAGTCGGTGACCGTGAACGTCAGCCCCCAGGCAACGGCCAACGGGTCGGTCGACGCCGTCGTACAGCTCGTCACCCAAGCAGGGAACGGAGTCGGCACGCCGGTAGCGTTCGTGATCGAGGCCACAGAAACGGGCAAGGTGGCTTGGGTCATCGTCATCGCTTCGGGTGTGGTGCTCGCGGCCATGACGGTGCTACGCATCCGGCAGGTGGCGCGTGCGCCGCGCCGAAGGGAGGTGCCGTGAGCAACGACGGCTGGCGGCCGGGGCCCCTCTCACCTGCTGACGACGACGAGCCCGCCTTCTGGACCCGCTTCGGCAAGGTCGAGGAGGACGAGCCCGTACGCGAACCCACCGAGCACAGCACCGGATGGTTCCGCCGTCGCCCCGCTGGCCCGCCCGCTGGTGACCCTTCGGCCGCGCCCGGATTCGGCACGTCCGTACCGGCGTTCCGTACCGATCGCCCCTCCGAGCCCGAGCCGGTGCCCGTGGCCGAACAGACGCATCTGCAGCGAAGGCCCGAGCCTCCCATCCCCATGCTGGCGTCGTCGCCGCTCGTGGAGGAGAGCGCCGACGAGAGCGCGGCGACAATGGCATTCACCGGTGTTGACGCCGCTCGTACCGCCAACTTCGACGCCGTGACCGGCGACGACGGGGCGACCAGTACGTTCCCGGCGCAGAAGCCGGATCGCGGTACAGGTCGGCTGCTGTCGGCAACCGCCATCATGGCCACCGGAACGATCGCGTCGAGGATCCTTGGACTCGTACGGGTCGTACTCGCCGCGTTCCTGCTCGGCGCCGGCACCCGCCAGGCCGACATCCTGTCGATGGCCACGACCGTGCCGAACAGCCTGTACATCCTGTTCGCCGGCGGTGCGCTGAACACCGTGCTCGTACCGCAGATCGTGCGGGCCGTGAAGAACGACCGCGACCGCGGCGAGGCGTACACGAACCGGATCATGACCGCGTTCCTGATCCTCGTGGCCGCGGTCACCGTCCTCCTCGTCGTCGGGGCGCCGTTCGTCGCGTGGGTGTACTCAGGCTCCGCATGGCACGCCCCGGCCGTGGCGCCGCAGTACTCGTCGATGGTCACGCTCACCGCGCTCTGCCTGCCGCAGGTCTTTTTCTACGGCGCGTTCTTCCTCGGCGGGCAGGTGCTCAACGCCCGCGACGCGTTCGGACCGATGATGTGGGCGCCGATCGCCAACAACGTCGTACAGGTCCTCGTCCTCGTCTTCTACGCACTGGTGTGGGGCTCGCACACGGACACCAGCCAGCCCTTCACGACGGGCCAGGTGCTGCTGCTGGGCCTTGGATCCGTGCTGGGCATCGCCGTCCAGACGCTCGTCCTCGTGCCGTTCATGCGACGCGTCGGATTCAAGTACAAGCCGCGCTTCGACCTGCGCCACACCGGCCTCGGCCACACGTTCCAGCTGGCGAAGTGGACGCTCGGGTTCGTGGCGGTCAACCAGGTCGCGCTGATCGTCGTCACCAAGCTGGCGACCTCGGCGACCGCCGGAGGTTCGGGCGCAGGCGAGACCGCGTACAACAACGCCAACCTGCTGTGGGTGCTGCCGCACTCCCTGATCACGGTCGGACTGGCGACCGCGATGCTGCCCTCGTTGTCGCGAATGGCGGTCAACAACGACGTCGCGGGGTTCCGCGTGGAGTTGACGAAGGCGATCCGGCTCGCCGTGGCAGCGCTCGTACCCGTCGCGCTGATCTTCCTCAGCCTGGGCGTCCCGATCGGGGAGATGGCCTTCCGCAAGGGCGGCCAACTGGTCGGCTGGACCCTCGTGATGTTCGCGCTCGGGCTCGTACCGTTCTCGGTCCAGTACCTCGTCCTCCGCGGCTACTACGCGTTCGAGGACACCAAGTCGACGTTCATCATCCAGGTCCTCATCGCCGGCCTCAACGCGGTGTTCGCGCTCATCGGCGTCCTGCTCATCGCCCCCGGCCCGAACTGGGTCGCTCCGGCCCTGGCGGGCGCCTACACGCTGGCGTACGTCGTGGGCGTGGTCGTGTCGATGAGGCACTTCGCCCGTCACGTGCCGGGCATCACGATGACATCCCTGCTCAACCACCTCGGGCGCATCACGCTCGCGGCGCTGCCTGGAACGGTCGTCGCCTTCATCGTTGTCATGCTTCAGATCCGCCTCTCGAACGGCGTGCTGATCGACATCGTCGGTGTCGGCCTCGGGATCGCGATCGCCGGCGGTGGCTACCTGGTCATGGCTCGCTGGATGCACATCGAGGAGGTCGAGGAGGTTCTCGGCGTCCTCATGCGCCGCATCCGTCGCGGCCGCTCGGGTCCGAAGCCGCCTGAGCCAACGCCTGACAACGAGGAGACCGCACTGATCTCTGGGGAGCCCGAGGAAGGGATGCTCGTGCCGGAGGAAGCGACCAGCCAGGCGACGGCGGGCGACCCGGATGCCGGTCAGGACGACCTCGACGAGAGCAGCCCGGTCGCTCTCGAGATCGGCGACATCCTCGGTGGCCGGTTCCGGCTCGAGGAGCAGCTCGCGGTCCGTGGCTCGACGGCCACCTGGCGGGCAGTCGACCAGGTGCTGTCACGGTCGGTGCTCGTGCACGTGCTGTCGCCCGACAACCCGCGCGCGCCGGAGATCATCGACATCGCCCGGCAAGCCGCTCGTGCGACCGACTCCCGGTTCCTGCGCGTGCTCGACGCCGTGACCGACGCCCAGCTGTCGTACATCGTCTGCGAATGGGCCGAAGGGTTGGAGCTCGAGGAGCTCCTCGCCTCGGGCCCGTTGACGGCGCTGGAGTCAGCGTGGCTGGTACGGGAGCTGGCGGATGCGCTCTCGGCCCTGCACGCTCAAGGGCTGTACCACACGCGGCTCGGGCCGGACTCGGTGGTGATCTCGACGGCCGGGAACGTGAAGATCAACGGCTTCCTCATCGATGCGGCGCTCCACCCGCGGTCCAGCGTGCCGTCCGCCACGGCCAAGGAGGTGGACGACGTCCAAGCGCTCGGGAAGCTCCTCTACGCGACGCTCGCTTCGCGCTGGCCCGGTGGTCCCGGCTTCGGCATGGCTGCCGCGCCCACCGACGGTCAGGGTGCGACGCTGTCGCCCGCGAAGGTACGGGCGGGCGTGTCGCCGACACTCGACCGGATCACCGCAGATGTCCTGGCGGGTCGGATCGACTCCTCGTCCCAGCTCACGACGTCGCTGACGACCGTTCTGGGCTCGGCCGACGCCAGCGGCGACCTCGCTCATCGCGTCCGGTTCCCGATGGTCCGGGATGCGGCGCAGGTGGCCGACTTCGAGCCGACAGCCGTCGTACCGGTCGTACCCGGCGCTGACGCTAAGTCCCCCCTTATCATCCCGGAAAGCACGAGGGCCCACCAGAGCCCGCAGCGGATGCTGACCGTGACCGCGATCCTCGTCGGTGTCGTCGTGCTCGCGCTGATCGTGGGTCTGGTCACAGTGTTCAACCGCAAGCACGAGACGGCCGGCGCCGCGGCCACGGCCAGCGCCACGG
>DAIPZP010000158.1:0-4938 GCA_036782155.1 Propionibacteriaceae bacterium | reverse complement strand
AGTGCAGGGGTCGGCCGAAGCTGGTCAGAAGGTGATCGTGAAGTTGCGGAACGCGTAGTAGATGACCAGCCACACGGCGACCACGGCCACGATGGTGAGGTAGCCCAGCACCAGCCCCGCTGCGGCAAGTCCGGCCATCGCCGGCATCGTGTTTGTACGTATCCGGCCGCGCCGCAACCCTGTGCCGGCTTAGCCCTCCGGTCAGTACGTGAAGTGGTCGAAGGCGCTCGAGAGCATCGAGGCGAGCACCAACGCCACGATGCCGACGACGATGCCGACGTAGCCCAGGACGAGCCCCGCCATCGCCGCCCCGTCCCCGTCCTCCTTTGTTCGGCGGATCTGCGATCGCGCAATATGCCCGAGAACCACCGCGATGACATTGCCACCCACGAGACCCATGGTCACTGACGCCATCGCGAGCGAGTTCATGCCGGCCCCGACGCCGGTTGCGGTCGCGGGACGAAAGATCGGACCCTCGTGGATCGCAGAGCCGGACGGGGCGGGGCCCCTCACGAAGCTCGCGACCAGGAGAGGGAGGCAGACCGGGAGTGCCCCGGTCAGCAGCGCTTGGACGAAGAACGATGCCGGTATCAGTGCGGATTCTCCGTAGGCGTGCAGAGGCGTCTGCAGCTGGTCGAGGAGCATCACGGAGGCCGTCCAACCGAGCAGGTACAGGAACGGTGCCCCCAGGGCTATGGGCATCAGCTTCGGGTCGCGGCCGCGAAGCATCAGCCAGCCGATCACGTACAGCACCGCAGCGTCGACGAGCAGCAACGGGACGGTCCATTCGGGGACGACGAGCTCGGCCAGCGTCAGGGCCCCGGCGAGGACCAGGAACGGCAGTGCCCGTCGACGCAGCTCGCCCGGAATCCGTCGAAGCAGCAGGGGCGGTACGACCACGACCACGGTGCCGAGCACGTTCGTTGCCCTGAACAACTGGTACTGATCCTCAAAACTCTTGACGAGATCAACTGTCACAAGGAGATAGACCACGGCGATCGACAGCCAGCCCGCGGCGAGGACGAAGCCGAGCGCCGGCAGGGGCGTGGGGGTACGGATCACGGTGGGGTCGGAAGGTTGAGCGAACGGGGTGTGGTCAGTCATGACCCCACTACCGTCGCAGATCGAGACAGTCCATGGGCCTGGCCTGGGACGAGTCTCATCAGAACCCCTACCCGTACGTGTCCCGGGGGCCGATGCCCTTGACGCGGAGCTTGCCGTGGCGCCAGGTGGGGGCGTCGGGGCCGCGGACTTCGACGCGGGTCACCGACCCGTCGCCGACGGCCTCGTTGAGCTTGGCGACGATCTGGGGCGCGATCGTACGGAGCTGGGTGGCCCAGGCGGTCGAGTCCGTACGGACCACGACGACCCCCCCGTCGTACGTCTCCGGCGTCGAGTGCGCGGCCACCGACTCGCCGACGACGTCGGCCCAGCGCTCGAGCAGTGTGTGGATCGAGACGCTGATCTCCCAGCCGCGGTCGGCGATGTACGAGTCGAGGACGCGGCCGGCTCGCTTCGGGTCTCGCGGGTCGTCGCCCGCGCCCGACATCTTCGGCGGTGCGGACGACCGGGTTGTACGAGTGGGGGCCGGTCCTGTCGCACGTGCCGAGCGGGCGATGCGGCGCGCGTAATCCGTACCGGTCGGGTCGTGCTCGCCGACCGGGTCGGTCTCGGGCGTCTCAGTCATCGCCCTCATCCTCCGGCGTGACCGCGCCGCTGTCGACCCTGAACCGTCGCCCGCCCAGCTCAACGGGTACGTCGGCGGCCACCGCCGCGGTGATGAGCACCTGCTCCGCATCGGCGATGCCCATCGCCAGCCGCTGGCGGCGCGTGATGTCGAGCTCGGCAAACACGTCGTCGAGGATCAGCACCGGCTCTATGCCGTCGGCGCGCAGCAACCGGAACGCCGCCAGCCTCAGCGCGCATGCCAATGACCACGACTCGCCGTGACTCGCGTACCCCTTGGCCGGCAGCTCCCCGATCTGCAGCGCGATGTCGTCGCGGTGCGGGCCGACGAGCGACACCCCACGTGCGATCTCCTCGCCCCGGCGCTCCGACATTCGTACCCGCAGCACCTCCGCGATCTCATCACGCCCCAGCGGCACCTCGGCGACCACCGCGTTGCTCGACACGTACGTCGCCTGCGCCTCGTTGTTCACCGGCGCGATCGACCGGTACGCGTCGGCGACGTGCTCCGCGAGATCGGTCAGCGTCGCGATCCGGGCGACGACGAGCTCGGCGCCGAGCTGGGCGAGGTGCTCGTCCCAGGTGTCCAGGGTGGCGGCGACGTCGGCACCCGCCACTCGTCCCGTACGTCCCGACAAGGACTTCAGCAACGCATTGCGCTGCCTGAGGACTCGGTCGTAGTCGGCCCGGATGCCGGAGAACCGCGGCCAGCGAGCCACCAGCAGGTCGTCGAGGAAGCGCCGTCGCTCGCTCGGATCGCCCTTGACGATCGACAGGTCCTCCGGAGAGAAGAGCACGACGACCAGGGCGCCGAGCAGGTCGCGGGCCCGCTTCAACGGCGCCCGGTTCAGCTTCGCGCGGTTCGCCTTGCCCGGCACGATGTCGAGCTCAAGCAGCAACGAGCGAGTGTCATCGATGCCGGCCTGGACCCGGGCCCGTACGGTCGCCCGCTCCGCCCCCGCCCGTACCAGTGGCGCATCGGCGGCGACACGATGGGAGCTCAGTGTGGCCAGGTACTCGACGGCCTCGACGAGGTTCGTCTTGCCCTGCCCGTTCGAGCCGACGAACACGCACACGCCCGGCTGCAGCGGGACCTGGATCTCCGCGTACGACCGGTAGTCGACCAGATGGAGGTGCGTGACGTACATGAGGCGGGCCGGTCTCGGCCGCGGGTCAGTTCGGCAGGCGCATCAGCATGATGACGTGCCGGTAGTCGGTGGCCGGCTCGCCATCGATCTCCGACAGGCCCGTCACGAGACAGGGCTTACCGGGAGCGGTGAAGGCGAAGTGCACGTACGGGGTGTCGAGCGCCGTGAGCGCATCGGACAGGTAGTGGGGGTTGAAGCCCGCCGCCGTCACAGGCTGCTCCCCGCCACCGATGGTCTCAACGACAGCCTCGATGGCCTCCGACGCCTGCGCCTGGTCGCCCGTTGCGGCTTCGAGGGTGATCGCGCCGTCCTCGATGAGCATTCGCAGGCTCGTGTTGCGCTCGGCCACGAGGCCGACGCGCTTGACGGAGGCGAGCAGGTCGGCGGTGTTCGTCCGTACCGTCAGGGCCGGATTCACGCTCATCAGGTGGCGTACCTTCGGGAACTCCCCGTCGAGCAGACGGGTCGTGATCTGGCGAGAACCGCCGGCGCCGTCGCCCTCCAGCCCGATGAGGCCCTCACCCGTGCTGGCGTTGGAGATGCTCAGCGTCACGCTCTCACCCGACGTCATGGACCGGGCGGCGTCGGCGAGCACCTTGGCCGGTACGAGCGCTGCGCCCGAGGCCTGCGTCGAGACCGGGTTCCAGCGGAGCTCCTTGAGCGCCATGCGGTAGCGGTCGGTGGCGAGGAGGTCGACCTGGTCGCCCTCGATCTCGACCCGTACGCCGGTGAACACCGGCAGCAGCTCGTCGCGGCCAGCGGCGACGACGACCTGGGAGACGGCGCGCGCGAAGTCCTCGCTCGGGACCGTACCGCTCGCCGCCGGCATCTGCGGCAGCTCCGGGTAGTCGTTGACCGGCAGCAGCTGGAGCGTGAAACGTGCGGATCCGCAGACGAGCTCGAGGCTCGACCCGGACGCAGTCAGCGAGACAGGCTTGTTCGGCAGCGAGCGGGAGATGTCGGACAGCAGGCGTCCGGAGATCAGGGCGACGCCGGGCTCGGAGACCTCCGCCGGCACGGTGATGCGAGCGGAAGTCTCGTAGTCGAAGCTCGAGAAGACGACCGTGCGTCCCTCAGCCTTGACGAGCAGGCCGGCCAGGATCGGCACGCTCGGGCGCGTCGGCAGACTCCTTGCAGCCCACTGCACGGCCTCGGCCAGGACGTCCTTGTCGAGTCGGATCTTCACCGGTACCCCTCTCGTTGCCTGCGCATCGTATCGTGGCCGGGGCTGCCGATGTGGGGCACTTGCTCGGTACGACGCGTGGCCGACGGCCTCTGGACAGTTGTCCCCATCCTGGCCGTTCGCCGACTTCGAGTCCTTTCATTCAATAGAGATACCTAGTAGTAGTAGTAGGTGCTGTGGACGCTGTGGACGACTGGTGTCGGGCCAGGCCGCATCTGAATCCCACCGTTGTCGTTCCTGTGGACCGCGACAGAATTACACGGGGAGGATCTGGGGACGCTTTGGTGAACGCCGGGGGACGCAGGCGTGACTACTCCCAGGAACACACCTTGTCCACACCCCCTTGTGGACAGTGTGGATAGTTCGATGTCGACCAAACTGCGAGATATCCGGGCTGACGAGGGGCTGTGGATGCGGCCTACGTCGACTGCGAACTCATCTCACGACCGCGTACGTGAGGCCGACCAGGCCGCTGGGGTAGCGATGGGTGTCGATCAGCGCGAGCTGGGTCTGCGGCGCTCTCGGCGCGAGCAAGGGCGTTCCGCCACCCAGCAGTACGGGCGCGATGGTGACCTCGACCCGATCGACCTGGCCGCCGGCGAGCATCGTGCGGAACAGCTCGCCCCCGCCGAAGAGCCAGATATCGCCGTCTCCGGGCTCCTCCCGGAGTGCTCGTACGCGCTCGACGGCGTGGTCAGCGACGACCGTGACGGCAGGGTGGTTCTCAGGACGCAGCGTGCTGGAGAAGACGAATACGCGGGTGTCTGGAGTCCAGGCGGGCGCGCCCATGTCTAGGGCGACCTCGTACGACTTCCGCCCGAGCAGCACAGTGTCGACCTTGGCAAAGATTCCGGCGAAGTCCACCGTCGGGTCGTCGGGGATCCAGTCGAAGCCGCCGTGTGGCCCCGCGACGTACCCATC
>DAIPZP010000157.1:0-4961 GCA_036782155.1 Propionibacteriaceae bacterium | reverse complement strand
TGATCGTCGAGATCGGCGCCGGCAACGGGGACTCGCTCGTGGCGACGGCCGCGGCTCATCCCGACATCGACATCGTGGGCTTCGAGGTCTTCGAGCCGTCGATCGCGTCGACGCTGGGCAAGCTCGCGGCTCAGAACCTGACCAACGCTCGGGTCGTGCTCGCCGACGGCGTCCAGGGCCTGCGTTGGCTCGTACGGCCAGACTCGCTCGACGCCGTCCACGCGTTCTTCCCCGACCCCTGGCACAAGTCGCGCCACCACAAGCGACGCCTGATCTCTCCGGAGGTCTGCGCTTTGGTCGCCGACCGCCTACGTCCCGGTGGCCTGATCCGTGTGGCGACGGACTGGGAGGACTACGCGCTGGCGATGCGCGAGGTGCTCGGCGCGTCGCCGCTCACCAACGAGTACTCTCGCTGGGCGCCCCGCTTCGAGGAGCGCCCGATGACCAAGTACGAGGCGCGCGGGATCGCCGCGGGCAGGACGGTGTACGACCTGTGCTACCGCCGATGAGTACCGACCTTGTCCGATGGCGGCTTGACGTCGCCTACGACGGCACCGCCTTCTCCGGCTGGGCCGCACAACCCGGGCTGCGTACCGTCGAAGGCGATCTCGGCGACTGGATCGGGCGGGTGCTCCGCCTGGCCGAGCCGCCACGGCTCACCTGCGCCGGCCGCACCGACACGGGCGTCCACGCACGTGGCCAAGTCGTCCACGTCGATCTGCCCGCGATCTCGCAGACGAGCCGCAGAGGGCCGCAGGACACGGGCACAGTCCTTGCGCGGCGGCTGCCACGCGCCCTGCCCGAGGACCTGGTCGTACGTCGCGTCACCCAGGCTCCGGAAGGCTTCGACGCCCGGTTCTCGGCGATCTGGCGCCGGTACGCGTACCGGCTGTGGGACGACCCTTCCGACGCCGATCCCCTGCGCCGCCACCACGTCGTACGGCACCTTGACCCACTGGACGTGGCGCTCCTCCACGAAGCCGGCACCGACCTGCTCGGGCTGCACGACTTCGTCGCGTTCTGCAAGCGCCGCGACCAGGCGACGACGATTCGTACCCTGCAACGCGTGGAGGCCGTACGACTCCCCGACCGCACGATCGAGGTCACCATCCAGGCCGACGCGTTCTGCCACTCGATGGTGCGTTCGCTCATGGGCGCGTTGACCGCGGTCGCCGCCGGACGCAAAGACCGCGCCTGGCTGCGGAGCCTCCTCACGCTCGGGAAACGCGCTGGCGATGTCACGGTGCTTCCCGCGGCCGGTCTCACGCTCGAAGAGGTCGGCTATCCGAACGACGCCGACCTCGCCATCCGTGCCGCCGAGGCCCGGACCACCCGCAGCCTGCCGGAGGACTGTCCATGAGCCACTACTTCGAGACTCCCCGCGGGAAGGCCGACACGTTCCTCGTCCCGATGCGGCTCTGGGACGCCGACGTGGAGCTCGAGTCCTCGCGCGGCGTCTTCTCGGGTGGGGGCCTGGATGTCGGTACGGCGGTGCTGCTGCGCTCCTGCGTGCCGCCCGAGGGTCCCGTACGGCTCCTCGACCTCGGCTGCGGGGTCGGGCCGCTCACGATCGCGCTCGGGCTCGCGAACACCGACGCCCGGATCACGGCGGTCGACGTCAACGAGCGCGCCCTCGCGCTGACGCGCGCCAACGCCGACCGGCTCGGCATCGGCGAGCGCGTCACGACGGCCCTGCCCGCGGACGTAGTTACGGATGAGCTCTACGACGAGGTCTGGTCCAACCCGCCCATCCGGATCGGGAAGCAGGCGCTGCACGAGCTCCTGGACACCTGGCTCGCCCGGCTTCGTCCCGAGGGCACCGCCTGGATGGTGGTCGCCCGCAACCTCGGCGCTGACTCGCTCGCGGTCTGGCTCGCGGACCAGGGCTGGGAGTGCGAGCGCGTCGCGAGCGCGAAGGGGTTCAGGGTCTTCGCCGTACGGCGCGGATGAGTTGTCCAAAGCACCGCCGATGGCCATGCGCTCATGCTATGAACGGACACGGATGATTTGCCGGTCGGCGGCGGTCACCACCGGGCCACAAGGAGCACACATGGGATTCGCTGATGAGCTGAAGGCGAAGGCTGCCGAGCTGCTGGACGACGCCAAAGATGTCTTCGGGGACGCGAAGGACAAGGCCGGCGACCTCTATGAAGGCGCCAAGGACAAGGTCGAGGGCGTGTTCCACGGTGACGCCGCCGATGCGGTGAAGGACAGCGCAGCCGATGTCACCGACACGGCGAAGGACGTCGCGGACGATGCCGCCGGAACCGGGACCGACGCGGTCGACGACGCCACCAACTGACGCAACACCGGAGAGGGCGCCGATCGTACGGTCGGCGCCCTCTCGGCTGTCTCAGCGCCTGTAGGTGACCTCCCGGAGCACCTCCGGCCAGCGGCGATCGAGGCGCCGGCCACCCATGACGACGCCCCACACGATCGTGGCTGCAGCAGTCACGAGGGCGATCGGCACAGCTGCGTACCAGGCCCAGCGATAGCTGTACGAGAGGGCCGCGGCCGCCAGCGCCGGTGCGGCTACGAGCAACGCGAGCACGACCGTGAGCAGGCTCACGACGATCGACATCGGTCCGCCGCCGGAGCCCTTGCCGAACGGGTTGCTACCAGGGGGTGGCACCGGGACCTGGATGATGCTGCCGAGGTGCGACCCGACCCCGAGCGAGGCGCCAGTGACCGCGATGGTCGCCGCTCCGCACGGGAGCAGGTTCTCGGATCCGGTTGACATCACCCCCATGAGGAGGACGAGGGCGACGATGGGCAGCGCGATGGCGCTGAACCCAACTAACCGGCCCAGCCTGTCCTCCCAGCCCCTCACAGACGTGGTGAGGTGTGTCCACAGCGCGCTGTCGTCGTATGAGATGTCGAACGCCAAGGTCGGACCAAGCAGGAGACCGAGGAAGGGCGCGACGAGCAGGAGCGAGATGCCCCCGGCGCGGCCACCGGCCGCGGTGATGCCAGCGACCGACACGCCCACGAGCACCGGGGCCAGCATCATCGAGAAGACCGACAGCAGACGACGCGGGTCCCGCCGGTAGTAGCGGAGCAACCGGCCCGCGATGACGGCCGTCGTCGACCCGGAGAACCACCGGTCGATCGCGCTCTCCCGAGTGACGCGGCCCACGACGTCGGGGACATCGAGCGGCGTGGTGAGGGCTCGACGAAGGGCGGCCCACCAGCCCACGACGAGGGCTGCAAGCGTGCCCACGGCCAGCGCAAAGTGACCAAGCGCAGCCGCCATATCGCCCTGTGCCACATCGGCCGGCAGCACCCACGCCGCACCGAACGGGGTCCACGACAGCACGGTGGCTGCGTGATCGAGCGCGCCCACGACCGCTTCCGGACCGTTGGTGTGAGAGATAGCCGAGCTGGCCACCTGCATGACGATGGTGATGCCGACCGCGAATCCCACCACGGCAAGGCCGGTGAGATCCCGGAACCGGCGTGAACCGAGCGCGCCGGCGAACGCGGTGGTGAGCAGGTGCGGGATGAGCGTCGCGGTGACCACCCCGAGCAGGGCGCCCACTACTCCGGCGATGAACGTGGGAACGCTCCTCGCCCAGCCGACGACGCTGCACAGCGCCACGAGGATCGACAGGGCGGAGCCGAGCCCGATCAGGCCGGCGACGTACAGGCCGGGCAGGAGTCGGAAGGCGGAGAGTGGCAGCAGCGCGAACCGGCCCGGCGAGAGCGCGTCGTCGGTGCCGGTGAGGAACAGCGGGAGCCAGATCCAGGCGAGCATGAGCGAGAAGCCGATCAGTACGGTCATCGCCCGTGCCATGACGAGATCCGTTCCGCCGAGAACGAGCAGCACGAGGCATACGGGCGCCGTGAAGAGGAGTGACACGATCGCGACCGCGGCCACCGCGACCCGATGCCGGCTCGGGCCTGCGAGGCCGCGCCGCAGCAGGCGGAACCTGAGTCCTACGAGGAGTGCAACCACGCCAGCGACTCCGACTCGAGGTGACGGGCGCCGACCACGTCGAGGAACCGGTCGGTGAGGCTGTCGCCCTGGCGCACGTCGTCGAGTGTCCCCGCTGCCAGTACGCGCCCGTGGAGGACGATCGCGAGAGAGTCGCACAGCGCCTCGACGATCTCCATGACGTGGCTCGACAGCAGCACGGTGCCGCCCGACGTCACGAACGCCTTGAGGATCTGCCGGATCATGTCGCCCGACACCGGGTCGACCGATTCGAACGGCTCGTCGAGAATGAGCAGCCGAGGCGCGTGAACCAGTGCGCACGCGAGACCGATCTTCTTCGTCATGCCCGCCGAGTAGTCGCACACGAGGAGCTCTGCGTCGTCCGCGAGGCCCAGCGCGCTCAGCAGCTCCTCGGCCCTGGTGTCGGCGACCCGCCGGTCCAGCCCGCGCAGCAGGGCCACGTAGCGGATGAGCTCGCGTCCGCTCAGCCTGTCGAAGACGTGGAGCCCGTCCGGTAGCACGCCGATCAGAGCCTTGGCCGCCACCGGATCCGACCACACGTCATGGCCGAGCACCTCGACCGTCCCCGCGTCAGGACGCAGCAGGCCGGTGGCCATCGACAGCGTCGTCGTCTTGCCCGCACCGTTGGGGCCCACGAGTCCGTACATCGACCCGGCGGGCACGAGCAGCGAGAGTCCGTCCACCGCACGCTTGTCACCGTACGTCTTGACGAGGTCGGTGACCCGAAGTGCTGGCACAGGCCGAATTGAACACCCGACCGTGCGTTAGGCGATAGCCGGGGCCCTGTTAGTGGATGAAAGCGCACGATCCACTGCCTGGAACGCCCGCAAGGACTGGAGGAATAGCCCCGCCCGGGACAGGGTTGTCCCCAACAGATGGGTATAGAACGTAGAGAACCCCAGACACCGACGAACACCGACGCTAGAAGGAGACAACATGGCTGTCTACACCCTGCCCGATCTCGACTACGACTACGGCGCACTGGCCCCGCACATCAGCGGCGAGA